>CANHDS010000122.1 GCA_947459465.1 Burkholderiaceae bacterium
ATGCACTCGACATTGAACATGGACGGGTAGAAACCATTCTGGCAAAGGCTGTAGTTCTGGCCACAGGTGGTTTGGGAAAGGTCTATCGCTACACTAGTAATCCCGATACAGCGACGGGCGACGGAATTGCGATGGCATGGCGTGCAGGTTGCCGAATTGGCAATATGGAGTTCGTGCAATTTCATCCAACCTGCTTGTATCACCCGAGTGATCGCACCTTCTTGATTACCGAGGCCATGCGTGGCGAGGGTGGAATCTTGAAACTACCGAATGGCCATCGCTTCATGCCAGAGCATGATGAGCGCAAGGAACTCGCCCCGCGCGATATCGTGGCGCGCGCGATTGACTTTGAGATGAAAAAGCATGGTTTGGATTATGTCCATCTTGATGCAACGCACCTTGGAGAATCATTCATTCGCGAACATTTCCCGATGATCTACTCTCGCTGTCTCGCCCTCGGGATTGACATTACCAAGGAACCGATCCCGGTAGTGCCCGCTGCGCATTACACCTGTGGAGGCGTCGTTACTGATCTCAAGGGGCGTACCGATTTGACCGGCTTATACGCAGTTGGAGAGGCAACCTACACCGGATTACATGGCGCCAATCGCTTAGCATCTAACTCATTATTAGAATGCGTGGTGATTGGTAAAGCCACCGCCGCGGATATCGTAGAGCAGGGTGACATCGAGCAAGCTCCAGTGCGATTATGGGATGAAAGTAAGGTGGAAGATGCTGATGAGCAAGTGGTGATTGCTCATAATTGGGATGAACTACGCTCGTTGATGTGGAATTACGTTGGGATCGTACGAACCACACGCAGACTGGAGCGCGCCTTGCACCGTATTGAACTTTTACGTACCGAAGTTCAAGACTACTATGCCAACTTTAGAGTAAGCCGAGATTTAATTGAGTTACGCAACTTACTCGAATGCGCCGAATTGATTGTGCGATCTGCCTTATTACGCAAAGAGAGCCGAGGATTGCACTTTAGTCGCGACTACCCAAAAACCTGGCCGGTCTCATACCCAACGATTCTGACTCCGATTCAAACCCAGCGATCTACGTGATGCGATCAATACGCATCGAGTAATCGATGGCTTGAATATCCTTAGTCAATTTACCAATTGAAATTCGGTCAACACCGGTTGCTGCAATGGCACGCAGTTGATCTTGGGTAACTCCACCCGATGCCTCCAATAGAGCACGGCCACCAGTGGTACGCACCGCCTCGCGCATTTGATCGAGGTTAAAGTTATCCAGCAAAATACTTGTAGCGCCCTGATCGATCGCCTCTTGAAGCTCTGCGAGGTTTTCTACTTCAATTTGTATACCTACTCCAGCATTGAGTTGATCGGCCGCGGCTAATACCGCAGAAATACCACCCGCTGCAGCGATGTGATTCTCTTTAATTAAGATGCCATCCCACAAGGCCATGCGTTGGTTCTGACCAAGCCCAACCCGAACCGCATATTTTTGGGCTTGACGCAGTCCCGGAATAGTTTTGCGGGTATCCAAAATAGCGCAACCCTTCGGATTAGGGCTAGCGCCCGCAATTGCCTCAACATAGTGTCGCGTGGTGGTCGCCGTTGCAGAAAGAGTCTGAAGAAAGTTCATGGCAGGCCGTTCGGCACTCAGAAGGGCACGCGCATTTGCGGTTATTTCACAAACTAGGCTATCGGGAGTCATCCAATCACCCTCGGAAAAGAGCCAATGAACATGCGCCTGCCCATCGAGAGAATGAATCACTGCATCAAACCATTTGGTTCCACATAATACAGCCGACTCACGAACAATTAATTTGGCATGCGCTGTTTGATTAGCGGGAACAAGATTTGCGGTCCAATCCCCACGACCTAGATCTTCATAAAGGGCATCGCGCACATTGCGACTAATCGCCTGATCTAAGGATTCATTTTCAGAAAACATATACAAAGCGGCTTATGCAGCGCCCATATTTTTAATGAAGCCATGCTGGGCTTTTGCTAATAATTCTGGATGGGTGGACGTAAAGTCCAACATGCGTTCAATGCAACCTAACGCCTTCGAACGAATAGGCTCTTTCACTTCAATCTCGCCAGAGTGATGCTCTAAACAATCTAGGATGCCGCGCAAGCCATTCATGGCCATCCAAGGGCAATTCGCACAACTTTTACAAGTAGCGCTTTCACCAGCAGTGGGTGCAGCAATTAACTTTTTATGAGGGGCCAATTGACGCATGCGATGCAAAATGCCTTGATCGGTTGCCACGATGTATTCAGAGACGCTTCCCTCGAGTACTGCTTTAATCATCGCCGAGGTTGAACCAACCACGTCTGCTTGGTCGACGACATGTTGAGGCGACTCTGGATGAACAAGAACCATCGCGTTGGGATGCTTCTCGCGCATTGCTGCGAGTTCAGTTGCTTTAAATTCATCATGCACAATACACGCGCCATTCCACAAAATCATGTCCGCACCGGTTTGCTCTTGAATATAACGTCCTAGATGTCGATCGGGTGCCCATAGTATTTTTTTACCCTGTTGATCCAGATGGTGCACGATGGCTAAGGCGCAAGAACTAGTCACCATCCAATCGGCCTGTGCTTTCACTGCGGCACTGGTATTGGCATACACCACGCTAACCCGATCTGGATGAGCAGATTTGAATTTCCGAAAGTCTTCTGCCGGACATCCTAAATCAAGTGAGCAGGTTGCCTCAAGATCTGGCATCAACACACACTTTTCAGGACTTAAAATCTTTGCGGTCTCACCCATGAATCTCACGCCTGCAACGATTAAATTTTGTGCAGGATGATTCTTGCCAAACCGAGCCATCTCTAGGGAGTCTGAGACAAAGCCCCCAGTTTCCATCGCAAGATCTTGAATATCACCATCGACGTAATAGTGCGCCACAATCACCGCATCTCTTGCCTTCAATAAAGCCTTAATCCGCTCAATCACATCGCGTTTCTCCGCTAGAGCAAGCGGTGCAGGCGTTTTGGCCCAGGCCTGCGCAATACAGGTAGCCCCCGTTGCATCTTGCTGGGGGTAATCGTAAAAACTACCGGTCGAGAGTGACTCAATCATTTTGTTCATCTGTCAATCTTAACTCGCAATCACTTTCGCGATAGAATCCCATCCTTAAAGGGGATTTCTATGAAACGTATCATGTTATTGGCTAAGTTACATCGGGTGGTCGTAACCGAGGCTGATTTGCATTACGAAGGTTCCTGTGGGATTGATGAGAATCTCATGGATGCAGCCGACATGCGTGAATATGAAAAGATAGAGCTCTACAACATCAATAATGGAGAGCGATTCTCCACCTACATCATTAAGGCACCCAGAGGTTCAGGTGCGATCTCCTTAAATGGAGCCGCTGCTCGTAAGGCCCATGTGGGTGACCATCTCATTATTTGCACTTACGGACCAGTTGATAACGCCGAATCTAAAACTCATATCCCCAAAATTGTTCTGGTGGACGAACAAAATCGGATCAAAGAAATTAAAAAGCTTTAATGAGGCCGACTAAAAAGGCAATTTTGCATCGGGCTTC
>CANHDS010000123.1 GCA_947459465.1 Burkholderiaceae bacterium
AGGATAGCCTGACGCTTTACTGAGATGTTGGATAAATCGGCAAGCGTGAGCAAATCGAGCGAGAACCCGGTAGCGGGTCGTGAACGCCCAAAGGCCTGCCCCACGTGGTCATAGCGACCACCTCGTGCAATGGGTTGAGGCAAACCATCAACATAGGCTGCAAACATGACCCCGCTGTGATACTGATATCCGCGCAGATCCGCCAAATCCAGTGAGAGCTCTAGTTGATTTGATAAGCCACTCGTGGCTTGGATTAGGCGCTCAAGGTCTTTAAGGGATTGCTCAATGGGGGGTTGATTGGGTAAGGCCAACTGACCTGAACGTGCATTGGCCAAAACCTCGGCACACGTACCATTTAGCTGCAGCAATGCTAATAGAGGTTTACTAATCGAGGGCGCAAACTGACTCACCCACTGACTGAGGCTTGGCCGGTCTTTGGTTTGCAATAAGGTATAGAGGGTCTCGGTATCGGCATGGCTTAATACCAAATCACCAAAAATCCCTTTGAGCACTCCCGCGTGCGAGAGATCCAAATAGATCTTACTAATCCCCGCTTGAGTTAGTGTTTGAAGAAGGAGTTGGATTGCCTCAAGATCGGCTTCCCAACCTGCATGGCCATAAATTTCAGCGCCCAGCTGTAGCTCCTCACGCGAAGTGGAACCTGGGGGTGTACGCACACGCGCTACTGAACCTGCATAGCACAAGCGGGTCACGCCCTCCCGATTGAGAAGATGTGCATCGATGCGTGCGACTTGAGGTGTAATGTCAGCGCGCAGACCTAAAGTACGTCCGGAGAGTTGATCAACTAATTTAAAGGTTTGTAAATTGAGGTCTGATCCCGTTCCAGTAAGTAGCGAGTCTAAAAACTCCAATAATGGCGGGCTAACCAGTTCATACCCATAGGATTGATACAGATCGAGGGAGCGGCGCCGCAACTCCTCGATCTTACGTGCCCGGACTGGTAATACATCAGCAATGTCCTCGGGCAATAACCAACGGTTCATGGTGAACTCGATTAATTCTTCTTCTGCATGAACCGGAAGAAGTCGTTACTCGGCTCAATCACCATCACGTCTTTCTTATCCTTAAACGAACTACGATAAGCCTCTAGACTGCGATAAAACTGTGCAAATTGAGGATCTCGATTAAACGCTTCAGCATAGAGGGCTGTTGCACGGGCATCCCCTGCTCCTTTGATTCGTTGCGCATCGCGATAGGCTTCAGCCAAGATCACGTCGCGTTGACGCTCTGCGCTCGCCCGAATCTTATCCGACTCCGCAGCACCTGTCGATCGCAGTTCATTGGCTACCCGCTTACGCTCGGCTTCCATTCGACGATAGACCGAGTCACTGATCTCGGCGAGCAAGTCAATCCGCTTTAATCGAACATCAACAATCTCAACGCCAATGTCTTTGGCATCCTCTTCAACTTTTTTCCGAATCCCTTGCATGACCTGATCACGCTGCTCAGAAATAATCTCCCGGATGGTCCGTTTCGTAAATTCTTCATTAAGGGCAGAACGAACCAGCTGGTTCATGCGATCGGTCGCCAAACGCTCATCGCCACGAAAGCTGACAAAGAACTTGAGGGGATCCACAATCCGCCACTTCACGTATGAATCAACCAAAAGGTTTTTCTTTTCAGCAGTAATAAATCGATCGGCATCAGGATTATCAATCGTCATAATGCGACGATCAAAGAAAACAACGTTCTCAAAGGGTGCGGGCAGCTTGAGTTCCAAGCCTGGTTGCTCGATCACACGCACAATTTGACCGAAGGCAAACACCACCGCAAACTTGCGTTGATCCACCACGAAAATACACGAACTAATCAAATAGAAAGCAACGATTAGACAAAAAATAAGGCCAAGACCACGATTAGGCATGATCAATTTCCTCGATTCTTAGCGATCGCCACGTTCACGGCTACGTAAGCCGTCGCGCTTTTCAGGAGCGCGTTCTGCGGGAGTTGGGGTTACATTGGGGGTCGGGCTAGAAATGGCGCTTGGTGAAACCACGCCAGGTAATCCAGCCCCTTGAACTTGCGCAGCCTGCTGCGCTTCGGTGGTCACTTGATTGATGATCTTGTCGAGCGGGAGATATAACAAGCTATTGCTCTTCGTGGTATCAACCAAAACCTTCGAGACGTTGTTATAGATCTCTTTCATGGTGTCGATATACATCCGGTCGCGCGTCACTTGTGGGGCCTTAGCGTACTCACCATAGATCTGTTTAAAGCGCAAAGCATCACCTTCGGCCATGGCTACAACACGAGCGCGGTAGCCCTCCGCCTCCTGAATCAGACGCGCAGCAGTACCTTTAGCACGCGGTAGGATGTCATTGGCATACGCTTCGCCCTCACTCTTAAGACGCTCTCGATCTTGACCCGCTTTCACAGCATCATCAAACGATGCTTGCACCTGCTCAGGGGGTTGGACGTTCTGTACGGTCACGCTAGTCACAAAAATACCCGCTTTGTAGCTATCTAAGATCTTCTGAATCGCCATCGATAAATCAATCGCAATTTTTTCACGACCCTCATACAAAACGGTATCCATCTTGCTGCGTCCCACAATCTCGCGCACGGCGGTCTCAGCAGCTTGCACCACTGCCATGTCTGGATCGCGGTTGTTAAAAAGATACTCCATGGGATCTTTTAAGCGATATTGAACCGCAAAACGGACATCAATAATGTTCTCGTCCTCGGTCAACATCGAAGAATCTTTTTGATTCGTGCCCTTAATCATCACCGAGCGACCGATCTCCACCGAACGAACCGCCGATAAGTTCACGGTCTCGGTCGATTGAATTGGCCATGGCATCCGCCAATTAATACCAGGGCGCGCCGTGTAATCGTATTTACCGAAGGTCAAAACAACGCCGGCTTGACCTTCTTGAATCATAAAGAAACCACTAAAGAGCCATACCAAGGTGACGATCACCAACGCCCCAAGGCTCGCAACCTTCGGATTAAAGCCCTCAACATTAAATTGGGGTGGTTTACGACCGCCACCACTGGGGGGCTGTCCTCCGCCTGATGGGCGCTTCTTGCCACCAAACATATTATTTAGTTTGTCATTAAAGTCACGCCAGAGATCATCCAAATCGGGTGGCCCACTATTGGGGCGACGATTACCCTGGGGCTGCCCGACCGGGTCATTGGGTTTAGCTTGGTCTGAACCCTCTTTGGGATCTTTATCTCCCTTGGGCGCTTGATGGTTATTTCCCCAGCCAGGATCATTGACGGAGAAAAACCCTCTAAAGTAGTCACCTACTTTATGGAGTGTTTGGCGAATAGTTTCGGGTCGAATGGAAATCAAAATCAGCAGTTTCTGGTCTATCGGTTAATGGTTGGAGCAGATCGCCATGCGCCTTGCGAAGTTGGACGTCAGCGTGCTCATCCTTTAGTTTATCAGTCCTGTGTGCAAACTCGCATAGACACTCGCGCAGCAGGTCTAAACCCATGCCTTCCTGGGCAGACAAAAAGACCTTGTAAGGCACCCCATGAATATCGCGTTCAATATGAGGGCCTTTAG
>CANHDS010000124.1 GCA_947459465.1 Burkholderiaceae bacterium
GTGGAATCGTACTTTGCCCCACAGGAGGTCATTCTTTCGCCTGCCGATGGCGTTCCGAAAGCCCTGTACTTAATACGGCAAGGACGGGTATCCGGTCGGCGTTTGATACCTGGCTTTGAGGAAACTGGATTTGAATTGGATCCTGGCGATTTATTGGCCGTCAGTGCCTGTTATGCCGGGCTCCCAACCACGGTGAAGTATGTTGCTATCGATGATTGTTTTTGCTTAGCATTGCCATTAGAGCGGATGCATGAACTGGCAAATCAATCGAAGCCATTTAGTGATTTTCTAAATAATCGCATTCTCAAGCTACTTGAGGAATCAAGAGCGGCGCTGCGAAATAGCTTTGCATCCAAGGCGTTAACCGAGCAGTCTCTAGAGAGTCCATTACGAGACCTTCCTTTAAAAAAGCCAGTCTTTGTCGGTCCAAACACCTCATTACAGGTTGCGTTGCAGTTGATTCATGATAAAAAGGTGGGCTCCGTTCTGGTAGTCGACGAAGGCGGGGATATTGTTGGCATCTTGACTCGTTACGATGTCTTAAGTCGCGTGACGCTTGCTCAAGTTCCTCTCAATGCACCCATTCACCAGGTAATGTCGCGATCCGTTAAAACCCTATCCATTGACGATACGGCTGAGACCGCTGGCTTAATGATGTCCCGTCATCACATTCGCCATTTACCAGTATTACGGGGCAAGGAATTAGTGGGCATCATTTCTGAACGCGATCTATTCTCACTACAACGCTTATCGCTTAATAACATTAGCAGTGCAATTCGGTCGGCTGAGGACGTCGACAGTCTAAAAGAGTGTGCAAACAATATTCGTAAATTTGCTCGTAATCTTTTGGGGCAGGGAGTGCAAGCACGTCAATTAACTGCACTAATTAGCCATCTCAATGATGTGTTGACTGCACAACTAATTGCCATCTTTGCTAAGCAGCATGATTTAAATTTAGAGAGTTTTGCATGGATCTCACTTGGCTCTGAAGGGCGCAGTGAGCAAACCATTGCGACCGATCAGGACAATGCCTTGATTTACATGGATAGTGAAAGCTCTCAAAAGAGTCGGTATTTGGCTTTTGCAAAGGATGTAAACCAAGCGCTTGATATCTGCGGCTATCCCTTGTGCAAGGGAAATATTATGGCAAGCAATCCAGAGCTTTGCATTAGTCAACAAGAGTGGTTGGAGCGCTTTGCGCGCTGGATTGAGCAGGGCAATCCTGAGGATCTTCTCAATGCCAGTATTTTCTTTGATTTTAGGGCGCTCGCTGGAAATGAGTCTTTATTAGAGCCATTACGTTCGTATGTTGTGAAGCGAGCCGAGGCTACGCCACGATTTATCAAATTACTCGTTGAAAACTCGTTGAAATGGAAAGTGCCATTTAATTGGTTCGGTAGTTTAGAAACTAAAGAACTAGATGGTAAGCAAATCATCGATATCAAGTTACAAGGCACTGCGATTGTGGTCGATTGCGCCCGCATTTATTCGCTAGCCAATGGGATTAGTGCTGTGAATACGCGTGAGCGATTAGCGGCTATTGGTCGTGCATTAAATCTTAATGAGGCCGAGAGTCTTGCATGGATTGCCGCATTTGAGTATTTGCAGACCTTACGTCTTGCGGCACAAATTGATGGTCATACGATTGGTGGCAATCCTAATGCTGTGGATGTTGACGAACTCAATGCGGTAGATAAAACAATTTTGCGAGAGTCTCTCTCAGAAGTTCGTAATTTGCAACAACGACTTGAACTTGATTATGTTCGCTAATTTATTAGCCCGTTTTGGAATTAGCCAATCCAGAATTGAACCCAATCGTTGGATTGTGTTGGATGTTGAAACAACGGGCCTTGACCCAAGTCGTGATCGCCTGCTTGCAATTGCAGCGATTGCGATTCAGGTTGGGCCAGACTTTACAAAACCTACGATTGTGATTGGGGATAGTTTTGAAGCCGTCTTAAAACAAGATTTGGCATCCGATAAAGATAATATTTTGGTCCACCATATTGGCGTGGGTGCACAAACTACGGGTAGACCACCTACTGAAGTATTGGAAGAGTTTCGACAATGGGCGGGAGATTCCCCTTTGCTAGCATTTCATGCCCCCTTTGATCAGGGCATGATTACGCGAGCTTACAAACGATTTGGTCTATCACCGCTAGTAAATGATTGGATTGATATTGAGCCATTGGCTGCAGTGTCTGGCATTTATCCCAAAGCACGAGCCCTAGACGACTGGTTGCAGTTTTTTGGCATCGAATGCATGGTTCGTCATCAGGCCGCGGCAGATACTCTTGCCACATGTGAACTGCTTTTATGTTTGTGGAATTCAATTCGTAAAGAGGCAAAGAGCCTTGCTGACCTTAAAAATCTATCGAAAGCCGCAGGCTGGATCCCCAGAGCGTAAATTAAATTTTACAAATTAAGGGTAAGCCCTTAATTTTTAGCGTAGTATTTTTTAATTACTAGGGAAATCACTGATTTGGGCATTTTTATGACCCAACCATAATCGCACTTGGCGTTTTTTTCAATTCCCAAAAGGCTTCTGTGCTTTTATTTCTCAATATTGCCCAACTGATTTTATATATCGGTGGACTCGCTTTAATGGGTCAGGGATTGCTATTTGTTTTATCGGGGCAAAAGCGCGACACCAATTTCTTTTACCAGCTGTTTCAGATTGTTAATAAACCCTGGACTAAGTTGGCGCGTTTCATATCGCCCAAGCAAATTGCGGATCATCAAACCCCTTTCGTGGCCTTTTGCATTGTTGCCGTTCTCTATATCGCAGTTACACTCGCCAAGATTGAGCACTGCATTACGATTGGAATCGAGATATGTCAGTAAAGCTGCGTTGGTACGTATTTCGTTTTTACGCTTCAGTCTTTATTGTTCTGGGCCTTCGTCAAAAGGCAATTGATATCTTTGAACAAATGCTCGGTGAATACCCAAATGATCCATATGTGATCGCTAGCCTCGCTTACTTGAAAACCCAAGAGGGTGATAAGCGCGGCGCGATAGAAATGTACAAGAGAGTCGTTCAGCGCTCGGATGCGAGTGCTCAATCCTGGTACAACCTCGGATTTTTACAAGAAGAGACGGGGCAGATTGAGGACGCCGAATTCAGTTTTCGGAAAGCTTTGGAGCTCGATGAAAAGTTAGACTTAGCTTGGTATGGATTAGGGCTAACCCTAATTCAGCAGCGCCGTTTTGATGATGCAGTGAAGGCTTTGAAGAAAAATACCCAACTTCAGCCGATGAGCCCCTATGGTTGGTACCAATTAGCAAGGGTTTATGTGGATCGCCAAGAGCCCGAAGAAGCAGTAAAAATCATCAGGCATTTAAAGGATTTTGAACCCAAATTTGCCAAACAGTTAGAACGGGAGACTGGTCTAACGGTTTAGCTAATGATGTTGAAGTACGAAGTTTGCAGTAGATGTTTTTGATAACCTAAGGAGAAACTGTTATGCAATTAACAGAATCGCATAAACAATA
>CANHDS010000125.1 GCA_947459465.1 Burkholderiaceae bacterium
GGCTGGTTATGCACAACTTCCCGTTAAACGTCGGGTAAGAGTAGCAGCTTTTTTTACTGGCGACGAACTCTCATTACCAGGTGAACCATTAAAGCCGGGTGGTATCTATAACTCGAACCGCGACACCTTATTGGGCCTCATTCGGAGTATGGGGTGTGTCGGCACCGATTATGGGATTGTTCCTGATCGATTAGAGTCAACCCGCCAAGCCCTGCGAACCGCCAGCGAAGACCATGATCTTATTATTACTTCAGGTGGTGTTTCGGTGGGCGAGGAAGATCACATGAAGCCAGCGGTTCATGCGGAGGGCCGTCTGGATTTATGGCAGATTGGTATCAAGCCAGGAAAGCCACTAGCATTTGGAGCGGTTCGTAAACAAAATCACGTAAATAGCGAGACCTGGTTTATCGGGCTTCCAGGTAACCCGGTATCAAGCTTTGTGACATTCGTTCTATTTGTTCGTCCATTTATTCTCAAACTTCAAGGACGATCAGATTTCACACCCTCTTCTTTTCTGGTGAGAGCCGATTTTGATTGGCCAAAACCAGATCGTCGCAATGAGTTTTTGCGCGTCAAAATGAATCCAAACGGCGGCCTTGATCTTTTTCCCAATCAGAGCTCGGGCGTTTTGACAAGCGCAGCCTGGGGGGATGGCTTAATTGATTGCCCTGCCGGACAGGGATTTAAAAAGGGTGATATGGTTCGATATATCCCCTTTAGCGGACTACTTTACTAATCTATCGCCATGAAACTGCACTTACGTTTTTTTGCCTCGATTCGTGAGGGCTTGGGTGTGGCACAAGAAGATATTCTGATTCCCGATTCAGTTAAAACGATTGCAGATCTTCGCGCTTTCTTAGTTGCGCGTGGAGCACCATGGTCTGACGTTCTCTCTACCGACCGGATATTGCGTTGCGCCCTCAACCAGCAAATGGTCAGTGCAGATACCGCTTTATTGGAGGGTGCTGAAATCGCTTTCTTCCCCCCAGTGACTGGAGGCTAAGATGCCCGTTCGTATTCAAGAGCAGGATTTTGATTTAAGTACTGAAATTGCCAATTTGCGCAGTGGTGATGGTTCAGTTGGCGCAGTCGCTGTTTTTATTGGTACGGTTCGTGATTTGAATGATGGCGCCACCGTTCAACAAATGACCTTGGAGCATTATCCCGGGATGACTGAGGCAGCCTTACAGTCAATTATTGATCAGGCGAAGAGTCGCTGGGATCTGAACCAAGCGCTGATTATTCATCGGGTCGGTCCCTTACAACCACTTGACCAAATTGTACTGGTTGCTGTTACTAGTGCCCATCGTGGAGAAGCCTTTGCTGCGTGTGAGTTCATCATGGATTACTTAAAGACACATGCACCCTTTTGGAAGAAAGAAGACACTCCGAATGGTGCTCGCTGGGTCGATGCCCGCGTTTCAGACGACGAAGCATTGTCGCGTTGGTCTAAAACCTAAGGGCTTACCTAAAGAACCCTCTTTTTTGCGAGCGCGGTAGACGCTTTAAAGCAAGCTCCGCTTTAGATGCGCTTGAGCGGTCTGGATAAGTCTTGATTTCAAGTAACTTCACTGGCCCTCGTCCGCGTGTATAGCGAGCGCCAACCCCTTGGTTGTGAGCGTCGATTCGGGCCTCGAGCTGATTAGTGATGCCTGCGTAATAGCTGCCATCAGCGCATTCAAGTAAGTAAAGGGACCAGGCCATTGCACGTTGCATTGAAATAAAAAGCTTGAATAATGAGGTTTTACCCCCATATTCTAAGTAGTCTAATTAATTAGTTAATAAATACATATAAATCATGCGGATAGATAAATTAACCACTAAATTCCAAGAAGCTTTAGGGGATGCGCAGAGCCTTGCCCTAAATAACGACAATCAGTTCATTGAGCCCGAGCACTTGCTTCTTGCCATGCTGCGTCAGCAAGATGGAGGAGCGCGAAGCCTTTTGACTCGTGCTGGTACCAATGTTGCTGGGCTTGAAAAAGCTGCTGAGTCAATGATCGCTAAATTGCCTCAGGTCCAGGGTACCGGGGGTGATATTCAGATTGGTCGAACTTTATTAAATTGGCTCAATCAAACTGAAAAGGAGGCGAATAAGCGCGGTGACCAATTCATCGCAGGAGAACTATTTCTTTTGGTATTGGCAGACGATAAAGGTGAGCTAGGTAAAACTGCGCGCGAGAATGGTCTAAGCCGTAAAGCCTTGGAGGCGGCAATTGATTTGGTTCGCGGTGGGGAATCTGTGAATTCAGCTGATGCCGAAGGTCAGCGCGAGGCACTTAAGAAATACACCCTCGATTTAACTGAGCGTGCTCGACTTGGAAAGCTTGATCCAGTGATCGGGCGCGATGACGAGATTCGACGTACGATTCAAATTCTTCAGCGGCGTAGTAAGAATAATCCAGTCTTAATTGGAGAGCCTGGGGTCGGTAAGACTGCCATCGTTGAGGGTCTCGCGCAACGTATTGTGAATGGTGAGGTACCTGAAACTTTAAAAGACAAGCGTGTCTTAGTATTAGATATGGCTCTATTGCTCGCTGGCGCAAAGTATCGTGGAGAGTTTGAGGAGCGCCTAAAGGCAGTTCTCAATGATGTGGCCAAAGACGAAGGCCGCACCATCATGTTCATTGATGAAATTCACACGATGGTTGGAGCTGGTAAGGCTGATGGCGCAATGGATGCCGGCAATATGTTAAAGCCTGCACTGGCTCGGGGTGAGCTCCACTGCATTGGTGCCACTACGCTGGATGAATATCGTAAATACATTGAGAAAGATGCCGCTCTCGAGCGTCGCTTCCAAAAAGTGATGGTTGATGAGCCAAGCGTTGAGGCAACAATTGCGATCTTGCGTGGCTTACAAGAAAAATATGAATTGCATCACGGAATTGAGATTACGGATCCCGCAATTGTGGCTGCGGCCGAACTCTCTCACCGCTACATCACGGATCGTTTTTTACCCGATAACGCGATTGATTTAATCGATGAGGCAGGTTCTCGTATCAAGATGGAAATCGATTCAAAGCCTGAGGTCATGGATAAGCTAGATCGTCGCCTAATTCAGTTAAAGATTGAGCGTGAAGCGGTTAAGAAAGAGAAGGATGATGCTTCTAAAAAACGCCTAGAACTAATTGAAGAGGAAATTACACGCTTAGGTGCTGAGTATGCTGATCTTGAGGAAATTTGGAAGGCAGAAAAGGGCGCAGCGCTGGGTGCCGCTTCGATCAAGGAAGAGATTGAGCGTGTGAAAGCGGAAATTGCAAAGTTACAGCGTGAGGGTAAGCTAGAGAAGGTCGCTGAACTACAGTACGGCAAACTGCCAGAGCTCGAGCAAAAGCTTAAGTCAGCTGCCGCTGCTGAGGCAAAAGCAGAGCAGAAAGATTCAAATCGGCCGAAATTACTACGTACACAAGTGGGCGCTGAAGAAATTGCGGAAGTAGTCTCGCGCGCAACCGGTATTCCCGTTTCCAAAATGATGCA
>CANHDS010000126.1 GCA_947459465.1 Burkholderiaceae bacterium
AATCATCCTTGGTCAATGCTTTATTAGAATCGGATCACCGCTTACAACTCTCGCTGTCGTGCACCACCCGTGCACCGCGTGCCGGTGAGCTCGATGGGCGCGATTACTCCTTTATGACAAAAGAAGCCTTTTTGGCGAAACAAGCCGCAGGCGATTTTCTGGAGTCTGCGCAAGTGCACGGTAATCTTTATGGCACTTCGCGTTCATGGATTGAGGGCCAAATGCAAGAGGGTCAGGATGTGATCCTAGAAATTGATTGGCAGGGCGCTCAGCAAATTCGTAAACTGATTCCCCAGGCGATTTGGGTTTTTATCTTTCCTCCCTCGATTGAAGCCTTGGAGGAGCGTTTGCATAAACGGGGCCAGGATGACGAGCTTACGATTGCCAAGCGTGTCGCAGCTGCTCATATTGAGTTACAACATGCTCACGAAGCCGACTTTATTGTGATCAATGAGGTCTTTGCGGACGCTCTAAGGGATCTACAAGCGATTGTGGCGGCTAGCCGCCTACGAACGCGGCCGATGATGGCGCGGTATCCAGCCCTCGTAAAGCGTCTTGGGGCATGATGCCCGGTCATCGGGTATCCTATAGGGGTTAATCTAACTAAGTGAGTTCAGAATGGCCCGTATTACTGTAGAAGATTGCTTGAAAACCATTCCCAATCGTTTTGAATTGGTCCTTGCTGCCACCTATCGCGCCCGCCAATTGGTTCAGGGACATGCAGCCCGAGTCGACGCAAAAGATAAGGCAACCGTGGTTGCATTGCGTGAGATTGCTGTTGGAGTAACCGATCGGGATATGCTGACCAAAGTACCTCTCTAATTCGGGGGTCCCGCTGTGGCGTCAACTGTCACCACATCGGGTTCGCTAGACGAAGTCTCGTCTGGCCAGATGCGCACAAGCAAGGGTTTGCCAGGCGCCAATCCTGCTCAACGTGTGATCGCCTCGTTACTGGAACAATCCAGTCGCCATCTCTTTGGCCCTACCTCACAACCCACGTTACCGCCCAAGCAGCAAGTTGTATCGATCGCTGGTTTGACCGATAAGCTTCATTATTTGAAGCCTGAGGAAATTAATCAGATCAAAAAAGCCTTTCAGTTTGCCGACGCTGCGCATTTGGGTCAATACCGGCATAGCGGAGAGCCATACATTAGCCATCCGGTTTCGGTGGCTGAACTCTGCGCATCTTGGCGCTTAGATGCCCAAAGCATTATGGCTGCTTTGCTGCATGATGTGATTGAGGATTCTGGTTGTACGCAGACCGATTTGGTCAATCAGTTTGGTGCCAAGGTCGCTGAGTTGGTTGAGGGCTTAACTAAACTCGATAAATTAGAGTTTCAAAGTCATGCCGAGGCCCAAGCCGAGAGCTTTCGGAAAATGTTTATGGCAATGGCCCGTGATGTGCGTGTCATCTTGGTTAAGTTGGCGGACCGAACCCACAATATGCACACCCTTGATGCGGTACCCATTGAAAAACGACGCCGCGTCGCGTTAGAGACTATGGAAATCTATGCCCCGATTGCACATCGCTTGGGCTTAAACCTGATCTATCGTGATTTACAAGACATCAGCTTTAAACACTCAATGCCCATGCGTTTTCGGGCGATTGAGAAAGCGGTTAAGAAAGCACGAGGCAATCGTCGCGAAATGGTTGACAAGATTCTGGATACGGTACGGATGCAATTTGCCAAAGCCGGGATCGAGGTTGATTTGCAGGGCCGTGAGAAAACCCTCTTTAGCATTTATCACAAAATGCGCAGTAAGCATTTGAGTTTCTCGCAAGTCTTGGATGTTTACGCATTTCGAGTCACGGTTCACACAGTCGATGAGTGCTATCGAGCACTGGGTATTTTGCATTCCATCTACAAGCCCATGCCCGGGAAATTTAAGGATTACATCTCGATTCCTAAGCTCAATGGCTATCAGTCCTTACATACCACCTTGGTGGGACCATCTGGTGTACCGGTGGAGTTTCAGGTGCGTACTGCGGATATGCATGCAGTGGCTGAGGCTGGGGTTGCAGCCCATTGGGCTTATAAAGACGGCTCACCTGAGTTGAGTGAAGTACAAAACCGCGCGCATCAATGGTTACAGTCTCTGGTTGATATTCAGGATAACAGTGGCGACTCCCAAGAGTTTTTGGAGCACGTCAAGATCGATTTATTTCCCGATGCAGTCTATGTATTTACTCCCAAAGGGCAAATTCGTGCATTACCACGGGGCGCGACAGCCCTCGACTTTGCCTACTCAATTCATAGTGATCTTGGGAACACGTGCGTAGCGGTCAAAATCAATAATTTGCAACTGCCACTTCGTACCGAACTCAAAAATGGAGATATTGTGGAAGTGATCAACTCCACATCCTCCCAGCCCAATCCGGGTTGGCTCGAGTTTGTGCGGACTGGTAAAGCCCGCGCTGCGATCCGTCATGCGTTGAAAACTAAACACTATGCCGAGGCACTGCAATTGGGCGAACGCTTATTGGCGAGTGCGCTGAGACATCAAGGTGTCGACGCAGAGCTGTTAACCCCTGAGATTTGGGAAAAGCTGCTGCATTGGACCGGCGATAAATCGCGCGAGGAGGTCTGCGTCAATATTGTGTTGGGCCGACGTACCGCCGCCGAGTTGGCTACCCGTTTAAAAATCTTAATTGGTGAAGAGGGTGGTGCCGAGCAAATGCGCCTGGGCTCTAATGATTGGAGTAATGCGGATCAAGAGGCACAAACACAATCTTTGGTAGTCGATGGTCGTGAGGGCATGTCAGTGAGTTTTCAGACCTGCTGTCATCCGATCCCTGGTGATGACATCATGGCTTATCTAGGTAAAGGCGAAGGTTTGCAAATTCACACCCAGGACTGTAAGGTGGCGCATCGTATGTTGTCAAAAGACAGTGATAAGTGGGTTGGAGTGCAATGGAGTAAAGATACGAATCGAGAGTTTGATGTGGCTATCACGGTTGATACCAAGCAAGGTAAGGGTGTACTTGCACGAGTTGCAAGCTCAATTACATCGGCTGATTCAAATATCCTGAATGTTTCAATGGACGATAAATACAAAGAAGATTCGGTGACGATGCGTTTTACGATTCAGGTACTTAATCGTTTGCATCTGTCTCGAGTCTTGAGGGGTTTGCGGGCGAATACCGACGTGTTCCGAGTGATTCGGAATAAAAGCGTCTAATTAGCGATCTTCGTAACTCACTTCCAGAATATCAATCTCTTTTAAACCTGCTGGAGTTTGAATTCGTACGGTATCGCCCACCTTGGCTTTAATCAAAGCTTTAGCAATCGGTGAGATCCAACTTACATCACCCTTTTCGAGATCCACTTCATCGACCCCAACAATCCGAACTCGTGTTTCAGTGCCATCGGCATCGCTGTACAGAACGGTTGCTCCAAAAAAGATTTGTTCAGGATCGCCACCTTTTGCAATCCGTTCTTGATTATTGACAACGACCGCATTCTCTAAAC
>CANHDS010000127.1 GCA_947459465.1 Burkholderiaceae bacterium
AAACCATGTCGACCCCGGAATTATTTCTACATTAGGACCATTATTTTAAGTCTTTGGGGGATAAATTGCACGGCTATTTTGTAAACAGAATTTGGCTTAGATCCTGGGGGCGATGAATCATGTAGTCTGCGCCCCAGGCGTGTGGCGGTTCTTCGCACCCGCAATAGCCATAAAGAGCAGCTGCTGTTTGCATCCCAGCGGCTTTACCAGACACGATATCCCGAATATCATCCCCGATATAGATGGCTCGGCTAGGATCAACGTTTGCTAGACGAGCCGCATGCAAAATAGGTTCTGGATGAGGTTTGGAGTGAGGTGTGGTATCGCCTGAGACCACACAATGCGCTCTTTTTAATAAGCCCATTTGCTCGGTGAGCGGTTGAGTAAATCGTTGCTGTTTATTGGTAACAATCCCCCACGGAACCTTCTGCTCTTCGAGTTCTTGTAACAGTTCTTCCATACCTTCATAGAGTTTGCTGTGGACTAGGAGTGCTTCTTCGTAGAAGTTTAGGAAGCGATCACGCAAGGCAATGAACTCGGGGTGATCAGGATAAATCCCAAAACTTTTTTGAATTAATCCCCGCGCCCCTGCAGATGCCATGGGTCGCAGGATCTCATAAGCCATAGGCGCACGCTGATTGGCGACTAGTAGGCGATTGGCTGCAGCAACGAGATCCGGTGCGGTATCGGCTAGCGTACCATCGAGATCAAAAAAAACCCCTTCAAATGCTGGTACTCCCATCATTGAGGCTTACGAGTTGCCAGCATGTAGTTCACATCCGTATCGCTACCTAAGCGATAAATCTGAGTGATAGGGTTATAGGTCATTCCTTTGAGTTGCTGTACTTCTAATCCAGCAGCCCGACTAAATTGGGCTAACTCCGAGGGCTTAATAAACTTTTCGTACTGGTGAGTTCCTTTTGGTAGAAGTTGCAAAATATACTCAGCTCCAATGATCGCAAATAGATAGGATTTTGGATTGCGATTTAGCGTAGAAAAGAAAATGTGTCCACCAGGTTTGCAGAGGTTTGCACACGCTTGCACCACGGAAGCTGGATTGGGTACGTGCTCTAACATTTCCATGCAGGTCACCACATCATACGATTGAGGCTCTTCTTTTGCTAAGTCCTCAGCTGAAATCGAGCGATATCGTACGGTAGTACCACTTTCTAATTGATGTAATTCAGCGACCTTGAGTGCTTTGGTCGACAAATCAATCCCGGTTACGCTTGCACCTGCTTTGGAGAGTGACTCGGCAAGAATGCCACCACCACACCCCACATCAAGTACTTGTTTACCTTGCAAAACAGTAATTGACTCAATCCAGCCAAGCCGTAAGGGATTGATCGCATGCAGAGGTTTGAACTCACTGGTCGGATCCCACCAGCGATGCGCTAGGGCACTAAATTTATCAATCTCACTTTGGTCAACGTTGCTCATTGAAAGTACCATTTAAAGGAATAAGTAAGACTATACAAAAAAAGCAATAAAAAAGCCCGGCGAACCGGGCTTTTGGAGTCCAAAGGACTGGATTACTTGACAGCTTGTGTGCCAACTACTTCGATGACAGCGCGGCGGTTTTTAGCACGACCTTCTGCAGTTGCGTTGCTCGCAACTGGATCAGCCTTACCTTTACTTTCGGTGTAAACACGTGTCGCTTCAATGCCACCATCGTTCGTTAAGAATGCTTTAACAGCATTGGCACGGCGCTGGCCGAGAGCAATGTTGTAAGCATCAGTACCGACGCTGTCGGTATAACCAACAATAATAACCACTTCAAGCTTCATCTTCTTGATGTCTTGTGCAAGCTTATTCAAGGTTGCAACACCTTCAGACTTCAAATTGGACTTATCAAAGTCAAACAAAGTATCAGCTTGCAACGTAATTTTCTTTTGCATCACAGCGCTTGGCGCTGGCTTAGCAGGTGCAGCAGCAGGCTTAGGAGCGAGCCAGCCGTCGCAATTTGGAGCAGCTGTCGCTGGGGTCCAGGCTGCATCACGCCAGCACAGTGTGCCATCGCCGTTTCTCCATGGAGTACCGGTGGAGTTCACCCAGTTATCAACATTCTTTGGCTGGGCCATGACTGAACCGGCAGAAATCGTAATAACTGCAGCAAGCATCAGTTTTAGGGTTTTGTTCATTTTTTATCCTCAAAAAACATTTAATAAATTAATGCAACCGAATCGCCTAAAAGCCCAAAAAAGCCTAAAGCGCTACAACATAAATAGGTACTAACTATCAGAATATTAGCACAGGTTATGTGTCTACGAAATGATATTATTTCGAGATGGAACAAGCCGCTAAAGAAACTCTCCCGATATCCCTAGAAGACGAAATGCGGCGGTCCTATTTGGACTACGCCATGAGCGTAATCGTCGGCCGAGCCCTGCCGGACGTGCGGGATGGGTTAAAACCCGTCCACCGCAGGGTTTTATACGCCATGTATGAATTAAACAACGATTGGAACCGGGCTTTTAAGAAATCCGCTCGTATTGTGGGTGATGTGATCGGTAAATACCACCCCCATGGCGATACCGCGGTCTATGACACGATCGTCCGAATGGCGCAGGATTTCTCGCTCCGCTACATGTTGGTAGATGGTCAGGGTAACTTCGGATCGGTCGATGGTGACAATGCGGCGGCGATGCGATACACCGAGATTCGTTTACGCAAGATCGCCCATGAGCTATTGGCGGATTTGGATAAAGAGACCGTTGACTTTGGGCCTAACTATGACGGTAGTGAGAAGGAGCCCCTTATCCTGCCTGCCAAGGTTCCCAATCTTTTAATTAACGGCTCTTCCGGAATTGCGGTGGGGATGGCTACCAACATTCCTCCCCATAATTTGGATGAGGTCATCAAGGCCTGCCTGCATGTTCTGCATCAGCCGGATTGTTCCATTGATGAGCTCATTGAGATCATTCCGGCGCCTGATTTTCCAACCGCCGGAATTATCTATGGTGTTCAGGGTGTTCGCGAAGGGTATCGCACCGGACGTGGTCGGGTTGTGATGCGCGCCAAGACCCATTTTGAGGACATGGACAAGGGCCAGCGCCAAGCGATCATTGTGGATGAGTTGCCTTATCAGGTGAATAAGAAAAACCTGCTTGAGCGCATAGCTGAGCTTGTGAATGAGAAAAAGATTGAAGGAATCTCGGATTTACGGGACGAGTCTGACAAGTCCGGAATGCGGGTTGTGATTGAGCTCAAACGCGGTGAAGTGCCCGAGGTTGTTCTCAATAATTTGTATAAAAGCACCCAGCTTCAAGATAACTTTGGTATGAATATGGTGGCTTTGGTCGACAATCAGCCCCGTTTACTCAACCTCAAGCAAATGCTTGAGTATTTCTTGGCGCATCGTCGTGAGGTCATTACCCGCCGTACTATTTTTGAGTTACGCAAAGCCCGTGAGCGGGGACATGTTCTCGAAGGTCTAGCCGTTGCCTTAGCTAATATCG
>CANHDS010000128.1 GCA_947459465.1 Burkholderiaceae bacterium
CGATCTAAGACCTCAAGTGTTGGGCGAATTCGTAAGCGTGGATCTGTACCACCTCGCATTAACTGGAACATCTGCGCTAAGAATTCAATTTCACGAATTCCGCCACGACCCAATTTGATATCACGTGATCGTCCACTTCGTTGATTACTTCGCTTATCCGCCTCTCGCTGAATTTGTGCATGCAATTCACGAATGGCTGCAATCACACCGTAATCCAAATGGCGACGATAAACAAATGGACGAATAATTTGCTCGAGCCCTTTATCGCAACGAGCGTAATCGGGATGTGATGTCGATGGATAAATCATACGACCCTTTATCCATGCGTATCGCTCCCATTCGCGCCCTTGCACAAATAAATATTCCTCAAGCATTTCTAGACTGCAAACCAATGGCCCAGAATCCCCATTAGGTCGTAATCGCATATCCACCCGGAATACAAATCCATACGCATCATGCTCAGAGATTATTTTGATAAGGCGACGGCCGAGTTTTATAAACCACTCGTGATTTGAAATCGAGCGTTGGCCATGTTGAGTCTCGCCTTCCTCTTCATATAAAAAGATCAAATCAATGTCTGAAGATAGATTTAACTCTCGACCACCTAATTTCCCCATTCCGACAATTAGGAGTGGCAGCTCATAGTCTCCAGATCGCGCCCAAGGCAAGCCAAACCGCTCTTGAAGATCAGTCCGAAGATACCGTACTGCTAGCCCAAGGGATTGCTCTGCAAAATAACTCAACGCATGGGTAACCTCCATTAAGGGCGCTAGTCCATTGAGGTCTCGGCAACCAATCCAAAGCATTAACTGTTGACGAATCAGCCGCAGCTGACTCATGAGCGCTGACTCGTCTAACTCATGATTATCAAGGGCTTGGTTAATTGGCAAGAGCAACTGATCAATCTGAGCAGCGTCGACCTCTGTATGAAGGCGCTCCCCCAGCCAAACTCGCCAATCGGGATGGGCATTTAGCCACCGATTTGCATAAACGGAGTTTTTCTCAAGGAAAGAAAGGGCGTCCTGATAGGAAATCATGCCTTATCTTAATCGCTACTAGCCCATTCAATGAAGGCTGTCGGATAATGGATCTAATGACCGAAAAAAAGTACCCGCTTCGCCTTAAAGACCTCCTGCAGATGCGGCCTGACGCCGCCTCTTGGTCACGCTGGTCCCGACGTTTAATAATCTTGGTTCTCGTTCTATTTGGCCTAATCATTGTTGGGCATCTGGTTATTCGCTTTATCGTCTGGCCACAACTAGAAACCTCGAAACCCGCTGTCGAAAAATTACTGTCTCAGCGAATTGGGGTAGAAGTCAAAATCAACGAACTCAATGTCTATTGGCAAGGAATACGTCCAGTCTTTGATATTCGTGACCTAGAATTTATTGTCGACACCAAACGTAACCTTTACACGATTTCAAATAACCCCCATTTAAAAGTTGCTGAAATTCGAGGAGAGCTTAGTTGGTCATCGTTCTACCATCTCAAGCCCTACTTCACTAAATTACATGCTAATAATGCAGTGATTCAAATCACGCGCGACTCTCAAAAACGTTTATATGTGGCAGGTATTCTTGCTGGAGATGGCGGCGATGACTTTCACTTTGAAAATTGGCTATTCAATCAAGATGATTTAAAAGTTACCGATATCAATATCCTTTGGAAAGATTTTTCAAAATCTAAGGCTGACGCTACGAATCTACGAATCGAGTCCATGCAGCTACAAAATGGGGTTCGACAACACGAACTTGATGCAAGCCTTTATACCCCATGGCATCAGGGGAAATTGAGTCTCTCTGGAAAATTTTCGCATCGCATTGGCGGGCAAGCAGGCTACTGGCGTGACTGGATTGGTGATTTTCAATGGAGTGTTCAGCAACTTGATCTTGGGCAATTTAGCCGTGATTTTGAGATCCCCTTTAAGCAACTCAGTGGCGTTCTAGACTCTTCTGGATCAATCGCCCTAAGTAAAGGCTTACCTGATGGCGGACAATTCAAACTTGCGATTGAACAGCCCATTTTTCAACAATCAAAAAGTAATCAGGCACTTGAGTTCGGTCGCCTTGAAATGGAAGCGAAGCAATTTACATCTGGAAAGTTCATTTCACTGGGGATTCAACGATTAGCTTGGTTGAATAAAAATCAAAAACTGGGATCCCCGATGGAATCTCTCGCCCCCATGACATTTGGGTGGCAGGCGCCTAAACGCGATGGTGAACTTGAAAAGTTTTCGTTCTCTTCAGCAAAAATTAGCCTCGAAAATCTGAGCTTATTTGCGATGAACTTACCAATTCCTAATCGAATACGCCAAATTCTGGAACAAACGGAACCGCGTGGAGAGCTCAAGAATGTTGATGTCACATGGGCTGAAACAAGATCAAATATTCCCTTGATCGGCGGTCTACTAAGCGGTCAAGGCCCGAAATTTAATATTTCGGCGACACTCAACCAAGTCAGTATTAAGGGCTACCGGGATAGTATCCCGAGCATTACTAACTTAAGCGGAATGATAACTACCAATCAGAGCCAAGGTGGTATCAAACTTAGCTCTCAAAACTTGCGAATGGTAATTGCAGATTTTCTAGTTGACCCCCGTCTGCAATTTGATACTGCTAGTGGATCACTCACCTGGGCAATAAAAAATAAACAGTGGCAAATTGGGTTTGATCAACTCTCAGTTAGCAATCTAGATATCGCATTAGTTGCAAATGGCAATTACCTAATTGGCAAAGAAAAAGCACCTGATACCTTGGATCTTAATATCCAATTTCCACGCGGAAAAGTGCAAACAATCTACCGCTATCTTCCTGCAGAAATGTCAAAGGATGCCCGTGCCTACATTGAAAAAGCGTTTGTTAGTGGAGAGATCAATAATGGGAGCCTCAGAATCAAGGGAGATCCTAATATGGCCCCCTATGATGCTCCAGGAACCGGAGAATTAGCATTAAACCTACCAATTTCTAAATCTGTTTTTCGGCCAGCACCACTATTTCCATCTGCCAAAGGTTCTTGGCCTGAATTCACGGAAGTTAATGGTCAAGTTTCAATGCAGCAAGCCAAACTAATGGCAACCATCAAAGACGCTCGTTATCAAGGTCTACAAATTCAAAATATCAACGCCGAAATTCCAAATGTTTCTAGCGCAAAGGCTGCCCTTAATCTCAAAGGGAATATTACGGGTCCGATCAATGAAATGATGGACTATCTCAGAACAACCCCAATCCTCTTGACTCGCCCCGAACTAGCAAAAAACTTGAAGTTATCTGGGCTTGCAAAAATGAATTTTGAACTTCTTTTACCCTTACAAAATACCGATGACCTCAAATTAAACGCATTACTCAACTTAGATAACAACGTCGTGATATGGTCAGATCTAGCCCCATTTAATCAAGTAAAGGGTAGTGTTCGCATCACCGAAGAGCTACCTCGCTTTGAACAAGTAA
>CANHDS010000129.1 GCA_947459465.1 Burkholderiaceae bacterium
GCCATGATCTAAAAACACGCGACGCCCGATTTGTGCGCCGGGATGTATCTCGATATTGGTAATAAAACGGGCAAGTGATGCCAGAAAACGCGCAGGCCATTTAAGACCTAGATTCCAAAGGGCATGATTTAAACGATGTAACCAAATGGCATGCAAACCGGGATAGCAGGTAATGACCTCAAGCCGGTGCCGCGCAGCAGGATCCCGCGCAATAATGGCATCGACATCTTCAAATAAAGAACTCAACATAGGGATAGTGTAATCCGTGCGCCTTATTTTCTCAGGAGCATCTGTTTAGCAATGCCACGTAAGAGATCAATCTCCTCCTTACGCAAACGGCTTCTGGCGAACAGTGTTTGTAGACGGGGCATCAGCTTCTTCGGGTTTTGGGGATCCAAGTAGCCAATCGCCTCGAGCCCTGCTTGCCAGTGATCAAGCATGGCAGCAACAGCTGCAGGATCTGCTAACTCAGAGAGATCTGTATTGACCGATGATGGTGAAGGATCTTCAAGGAGGGCTTGGCGTAAACCAAACGCACAAACCATCATGGCTTGAGCAAGGTTTAATGAGGGGTACGCGGGATTGGCAGGCAAAAAGACCCGATGTGTGCAATAGGCAAGATCTTCATTCTCAAGCCCAGTGCGCTCAGGACCAAACACCAATGCTGCGGAGCGGTTCGACTGTAATGCATCGGTGAGTAAATGAAGGCCATCAACCCATGTCAGCGCTGGGGGACCAAACTCACGATCGCGACTCGTTAAACCCAATACCACGGCACAATCTTGAATGCTGGAAGAGAGATTGTCATGCGTAATTGAATGAGTCAAGACGTCACTTGCGCCACTTGCCAATGCTATTGCATCCGGATGGGTATGCATGAATGGTTCGCGGGGGCGAACCAGATGAAGTGCTTCAAACCCCATCGTTTTGAGGGCACGTGCCGCTGAGCCTATATTGCCAGCATGACTGGTTTCCACCATGATCCAACGGACACGATCGCTGTATTGAGTAAAGGATGCTTGAGCCATGAATGATTTCGTTTAGAATACTGCCATTGCGCTAGAGACCTGGTCAACTAGTTTGTTCTTATTTAATTTGTTCACTTATTATGCACCCCATGTTAAATGTGGCTGTGAAAGCCGCTCGCCGTGCCGCAACGATTATCAATCGTGCCTCACTCAATTTGGAGCGCTTGCAAATTGACCGTAAGCAACATAATGACTATGTAACCGAAGTGGACAAAGCCGCCGAAGAGGCGATTATCGAGACCCTCAGTGAAGCCTATCCAAGCCATGGTTTTTTGGCAGAGGAAACCGGCGAAGCATCGAATGGATCTGATCATATTTGGATCATTGATCCCCTCGATGGCACGACCAACTTCATTCATGGATTTCCACAATATGCGGTATCGATTGCCCTCTCCGTAAACGGAGTGGTGACCCAGGGCGTCGTCTATGACCCCAACCGCGACGAGTTGTTTACTGCAACCAAAGGAAGTGGAGCTTATGTGGACCGCCGCCGCCTTCGAGTAGCTGAGCAAATCAAAATAGAAAACGCATTGATTGGCACGGGGTTTCCGTATCGGCACGATCAAGATGTCGAGCTCTATCTCAAGATTTTTGCTGAGATGACTCGTCAATGTGCTGGATTGCGACGACCTGGCGCAGCATCACTGGATCTTGTGTATGTGGCAGCTGGCCGCTATGACGGCTTCTTTGAGAGCGAACTCAAACCCTGGGATATGGCGGCAGGCGCTTTGATTGTGACCGAGGCAGGGGGCCTAGTTGGCAACTACCGTGGTGAAGAAGGATTTATGGAGAGCGGCGAGATTATGGCTGCTAATCCGAGGATCTTTGCCCAAATGGCAAACATTCTCAGCAAGTACTCAAGAACAGTTACGTAGATTTCACCAAATCAATGTAGCGAACACCATTGAGGTCAATGCGTAAGGCGCTAGCTTTCGGTAAGATGGTCTCGGGATGATCAAGGTCCCAATCGGAGAGTACATAGCGCTGCCATTCTTTATTGCCCATACTTTCATGATGCCGTGCCGGTAAATGGGTGTGCCCATGAATTAAGCGATCTGAGTCGTAAGCCCCCATTAAGTTGGCACAAGCCACTAAGGTGACATCCCCTTTATAGCGCGCGACATCCGGTGTGTAACGGGCTACCCGCTCATACTTCGCCGTACTATTGCTTCGCAAGGTGCGGGCAATTCCACGTCGCCACTCAAGGGGTAGTCGCAAAAATAATTTCTGGAGCCATGGTTTACGGACCCACTTACGGAATACTTGATAACTGAGATCATTGGTACATAGCGCATCACCATGGCTAATGACCCACTCATCGCCAGCGATCATCACCTTTGAAGGATCTGGCAGCAATTGCATCCCAGATTTCTTGAGAAAGTCTTGGCCAATTAAAAAGTCACGGTTGCCATGGATGTAATACGTTTTGGTCTTGCTTGACAGAGCAAAAAGGGCACGCAAGACCTCTTGCTGAAATGGGGAACGTGCACCTGCATCATCACCCACCCAATATTCAAAGAGATCACCCAAAATAAATACTGACTCGACATCGTTCGTTTCTTTTTCAACAAAGTCAAAAAAACGCTGCGCCGTCAGGGGCATCGACGGCGTGAGATGAAGATCGGAGATCAGTAGGGCGCTGGCGTGTTCTTGCATGCTGAGATCGAAGTATCAATCAGCGATAACCGATGCTTTCTCGATCACCACATCTTCAGTCGGAACATCTTGGTGATACCCAGCATTGCCAGTCTTGACCTTCTTGATCTTATCCACCACATCCATGCCGTTGGTCACCTTCCCAAAGACAGCATATCCCCAACCCTGCGGAGTGGGGGCAGTGTGATTTAGAAAATCATTGTCATTCACATTAATAAAGAACTGGGCGGTGGCAGAATGCGGATCGCTAGTGCGAGCCATCGCAATCGTGCCGCGATCATTCTTCAAACCATTATTTGCTTCATTCTCAATTTGATCGAGCGTTGATTTCTGTTTCATGCCAGCAGTCATGCCTCCACCTTGGATCATGAAGTTATCAATCACCCGATGAAAAATCGTGCCATCGTAGTGGCCGCTCTTCACATAGGCTAAAAAGTTGGCAACCGACTTTGGTGCTTTCACAGCATCGAGTTCAAGGGTAATGTCACCGTGATTGGTTTTTAAAAGAACGCTTGGCATAAATTACTTTCTCATGGTTTAGAAATTGGGGGATTGGGACGGGTGCTGGGCTTGGGTGCCGGGTTCAAAATCTCTTTAATGGCCTTGGCCCGCTGCCCATACTCGCGTTGGTTAGGCTGAAGTTTACTCGCACTCGTGTAATAGCGATCGGATAAGCGCAAGTAAACATCCGCTAGATTGCCCTGGGCTAGCGCATAGTCTGGCCTTAGTTTGAGGGC
>CANHDS010000130.1 GCA_947459465.1 Burkholderiaceae bacterium
CAAAGTCGGAGACCAAATCGTATTACGGTGATATTGAGCTGAAATACAAGAAATACAAACCCAATTAATTTCCGGCTCAGGAAAGTTTCGCTAGTTCCCGTTATGATCAGACTTAAAAGCTATATTTTGGGTATTCAGAACGCTTTAAGGAGACAAAATTGTCGGTTAGTACGGAACAGGTTCAACAAGCCCTCAAAGGGGTAAAAGATCCGAATACGCAAATTGATTTTGTAAGCTCAAAATCAGTTCGTAATCTCAAGGTCAGCGACGGAGATGTTTCCCTTTATGTTGTTTTGGGTTACCCAGCCAAAAGCCAAATTGATCTAATTCGTCAATTGGTGGTCAGTACCATTCGTGAGCTTCCCGGGGTAAAGAATGTGAGTGTGGCCATCACCACCGATATCGTTGCGCACGCTGTACAACGCGGTGTGAAGTTGCTTCCGGGAGTGAAGAACATTATTGCGGTCGCCAGTGGTAAAGGCGGAGTGGGGAAATCAACCACCGCAGTTAACTTGGCCTTAGCATTGGCTGCTGAGGGAGCCCAGGTCGGAATCTTGGATGCCGATATCTACGGCCCTAGTCAACCGATGATGCTGGGCATCACAGGTCGCCCAGAGTCACTGGCAGAGAATACGATTGAGCCGATGGAAGGACATGGTTTACAGGCAAGTTCAATTGGTTTTCTAATTGAGCCTGACAACCCGATGGTCTGGAGGGGCCCTATGGTGACCTCCGCCTTAGAGCAACTGTTACGCCAAACGCGTTGGCGTGACCTTGACTATCTTATTGTGGATATGCCACCAGGCACTGGTGATATTCAGTTAACGCTTTCGCAAAAGGTTCCAGTGACAGGATCGGTAATTGTTACTACCCCTCAAGATATTGCGCTACTAGATGCTCGTAAAGGGCTCAAGATGTTTGAAAAAGTTGGGATTCCTATTATTGGAATTATTGAAAACATGAGTACCTATGTGTGTCCAAAATGCAATCACGAGGAACATATCTTTGGTGAGGGTGGTGGAAAAAAAATGTGCCAAGACTACGGAGTTGATTTCTTAGGAGCTTTGCCGCTCAATCTTTCAATTCGAGAACAGGCAGACTCTGGAAGACCCACGGTTGTGGCTGACCCTGATGGTGCAATTAGTGCTATCTACAAAGGGATTGCGCGTCAAGTTGCGATTCGGATTGCAAACCTTAGCAAAGATATGACCAGTAAGTTCCCGAGTATTGTGGTGCAAAAGACCTAACGGAATAGATTATGCGCTTTGCCATCGTTCTGCGAAAGCAAAAGATTGATAACCCCTGGCAAAACTACCGTTGGCGCTTGATTGAAGTTATCCCTGATATTGGGCAGTTTGGTAGCGCTTTGGAGCAGGCGGGCACAGAGATCAACCCCAAGGTGGTTGGTCGATTTCTGGGGCGCGATGATGATGGCGAATCTTGGTTATTTGCAGGATTTGACTTCCAATTCTTTCGGGATGAGGCAGAGGGTTATTATTTAAATTCCACGTCACCCAATCCTTGTTGGTTCGTGATGTGGCGTCTTGAAACAGATTTTGAAACGTATCTGGAGCCAAATTCAGCGCCAATGGTAAACAATGGTGATGGGGCAGGACTTGCCATACCGCATCGATTGATGTTGAGTTATAACGAAGCAGCCCGATTAATTGATGGCGGAGAGCAAGTAGACACTTGCCAGCTTCAAGAGGAGATGAAGGCTTTCCTAGCTCAGTACGTTGCAGTCAATTACAAACCGGAACCCAAAAAGCGTGCAAAACCAGCCTCGTTTAAAGGTGCTAATCGCCCGGCGGAGCGCTAATGGCTGAAAATAATTTTTTATCTCGTTGGTCCCGCAAAAAAGCAGGACTCACTGAAGAAACCACTTCAACGCAATCAACTCCACCGATTGCGAAAGTAAGTCCTCCAACGACTTTGTCAAACAATGAAAATGGTGAGGCCAATCAGCCAGCTACTGATCAGAAGCAACCCCCGCCACCAACTTTAGAAGATGTCGAAAAAATCGATGTAAAGGCCCCTGATTTCTCGGCGTTTATGCGCCCCGATGTAGATCCAGCAGTTCAGCAGGCCGCCCTTAAAAAGATGTTTAGCGATCCGCACTTCAATGTTATGGATGGTTTGGATATTTATATTGACGATTACACAAAATCCGAACCGATTCCACTGGATATGCTCAAACGAATGCGTCAATCCGAGCTATTGGGATTATTCAAATCGGCGGAGGAGCTGTACCCCGAGAGCACCCAGAAAATTGACTCTGAGATAGAACCAGTCGAGGATGCACCCGAAAAGTTAGCGTCCAATCCTCAAACTGCGGAGCCGACTGAGCCCAATCCAGAAGAGCTAATTCCAGCTGAACAGAAAAGCGCGACCCAGCCAATGGAGCTAGAATCTAAAACAACCAGCACCAAAGTGCTAGAAACAGTACCCATTGGAGAGAGACAAGCTAAACGTCATTCTGATCAAACAGATTCTTAATACGTTTGCTTTAATGCGATCATGAGTAAAAAATTAGTCTGCGATTGCAATCGCAGTATGCCCCTTGACCCCAAGGAAATGGGTTTACCCATTCATACGGCTCTGTGTCGTCAGGAGGTTGGACAATTCCTAAATGCCTTAAATGAGTCAGAGCCGATTGTGGTGGCTTGTACACAAGAGCGCGCCTTGTTTTCTGAGCTAGCGAGTCAGGCAGAAAAGCCTCTTGTTGCTCCGCTCAAATTTGTCAATATTCGTGAGATGGCGGGTTGGTCCAAAAATGCGACCGAAGCACATCCCAAAATTAAGGCATTGCTATCGGTTACCGATTTACCAGAGCCAGATGCTGTTCCGGTGGTTGACTATCACAGCGATGGCCGCATTTTGATTATTGGGCCTGGAGAGCAAGCACTCTATTGGGCCGAACGTCTTGGGCAGTCGCTCGAAGTTAGTGTGTTATCAACTGAGGCTAGCCCCTTGCCCACTGGTCGAAGCTACCCAGTGTTTACGGGCAATATCAAAAGTCTCGAAGGCTATCTGGGGCGCTTTATCGCCAACTGGGAACTGGATAATCCGATTGATCCAGAGATGTGCACACGTTGTGGCGCATGCGTTACCGTATGCCCTGAAAATGCAATTGATTTATCGTTTCAGATTGATTTAGATAAATGCAAATCACACCGCGCATGTGTTACAGCATGCGCTGGCATTGGCGCGATTAATTTTGAACGAACCGAGCGTTCTCGTGAAGGTGAGTTTGATCTAATCCTTGATTTACAAGCAAATCCTAGCATCCAGATTAGTCAAAAACCACAAGGATATTTTGCTCCTGGCCCTGATCGCTTTGAGCAATCGATGGCAGCTAGCCAGTTGCTTGGAATGGTGGGCGAGTTTGAAAAGCCGAAGTATTTTGCTTATACAGAAAAA
>CANHDS010000131.1 GCA_947459465.1 Burkholderiaceae bacterium
ACTGGGCTACCATCACGATACAGAGCAATTACTCGAGCGTCCTCAATCAAGACTTGCTCATATCCCAGGAACTGGGTTGGCTCACCGCGATAATCTAAGCCCTGCGCCATCTTAAATTTACCGGCAGCACGCGCTTGATCGCGTTGGCGCTGCATGGCCGCTTCAAAGCCAGCTGAATCCACACTCACACCGCGCTCACGACAGACATCGGCCGTGAGATCGAGAGGAAATCCAAACGTATCGTGCAGACGAAATGCGGTTTCTCCATTCAAGACCTTTGGATTATTTTGAAGCGCGGATTCTAAGATCTCCATACCATTGGCAATGGTCTGGAAAAAACGTTCTTCTTCTTGCTTCAGCACATCCATGACGCGTGTTTGCGCTTGGCGTAACTCGGGATAGGCATCACCCATTTCCGCAACAAGGGCGGGCACTAACTGATGAAAGAAGGCTTGCCGTGCGCCTAATTTATAACCATGACGGATGGCGCGTCGCGCAATGCGCCGCAATACATAACCACGCCCTGCATTTCCGGGAATGACGCCATCCACCACAACAAAGCTGCAAGCACGGATGTGATCTGCAATCACCTTCAGCGATGGGCTATTTAAATCACAATCATTCGCTCCTGCACGGTCAACGGCATCTTTTGCTGCTTTCAGAAGATGTACGAATAGATCGATTTCATAGTTAGAGTGAACGTGTTGCAATACAGCGGCAATCCGCTCCAAGCCCATGCCCGTGTCGACACTAGGCTTTGGCAACGGATGCATTTCGCCCGCCTCATCGCGATTAAATTGCATGAAGACGTTATTCCAGATCTCAATGAAGCGATCGCCATCTTCATCCGGGCTACCTGGAGGTCCGCCAGCAATTTCTGGGCCGTGGTCATAAAAGATTTCAGTACATGGTCCACATGGCCCGGTGTCACCCATCATCCAAAAATTATCCGATGCATAACGCGCGCCCTTGTTATCGCCGATGCGCACGATTCGTTCTTTTGGTACGCCAATTTTTTTCGCCCAAATGTCGAAGGCCTCATCGTCTTCAGCATAGACGGTGACCCATAATTTATCTTTGGGTAACTTAAAAACTTGGGTCAGCAGTTCCCAGGCAAATTGAATTGCATCTTCTTTGAAGTAGTCCCCAAATGAGAAATTGCCTAGCATCTCAAAAAAGGTATGGTGCCGAGCGGTATAACCAACGTTATCCAAATCGTTATGCTTGCCGCCCGCACGAATGCATTTTTGAGCCGTAGTTGCACGCTGGTATGGTCGCTTATCAAACCCCAAAAAGACGTCTTTAAATTGATTCATCCCGGCGTTTGTAAAAAGCAAGGTAGGATCATCTCCAGGAACCACAGGGCTCGAGGTCACAATTTGGTGGCCCTTGGAGGCAAAATAATCGAGGAAGGCTTGGCGGATTTCAGAGACTTTCATCTGAAGAATTATCGCATTGGCACAGAATTAGGGCAAACCCTTAAAGATGCCCATGATCATTCCCTTACAATCACAAATCGACTAAAAATAGCCCTTTACGAAAAGGCAGCGATCGCTACAAAGGAGACGCACTTTGAATATTCGGAATAAAAAGGATTTTGGTGCCGGGATCATGTATATGGTCTTTGGTCTATTTTTTGCGCTAAATGCTTTGAATTACAAAATGGGTGTCGCCGCTAAGATGGGCCCAGGTTATTTTCCATTTTGGCTGGGGGCTCTCCTGACAGCCCTTGGTTTTTTCGTTCTTCTGAAATCCATCTCATCCAAAAATACCAAGGAAGATATCGGTGGCTGGAATTGGAAAATCGTGATTTGGATTGCGGGATCGGTCGTTCTTTATGGGTTGCTACTACCTACCCTCGGTTTTATGTTGTCCATTTTTATTTTGGTACTTGTCTCTGCTAGCGCAAGTCATGAATTCACATGGAAAAGTACGGTACTAAACGCGATTTTCTTAGTGACATTTACCTATCTCGCATTCGTACAGGGCTTGAATCTTCAATTTCCTTTACTACCAGCCTTTCTCGAATAACCCATTGAATGGAATAACAAATGGAATTATTAAATAATCTTTCATTGGGCTTCGAGACTGCATTTACGATGCAGAACTTGTTGTATTGCTTTATCGGCTGCCTGCTTGGTACGCTGATTGGTGTTTTACCTGGCCTTGGCCCGATTGCAACCATCGCCATGCTCTTGCCAGCAACCTATGCGCTCCCGCCCATTGCGGCACTCATTATGTTGGCCGGTATTTACTATGGCTCCCAATATGGGGGGTCGACCACGGCGATCTTACTGAATATTCCCGGGGAAACCTCCTCCGTAGTAACAGCAATTGATGGCTACCAAATGGCTAAGCGCGGTCGTGGCGGTGTAGCACTGTTTACTGCGGGCATGGGTTCATTTTTTGCAGGTTGCGTTGCCACCTTAATGCTGGCTGGTTTTGCAGCCCCTCTTGCAGAAATTGCATTCAAGTTTGGTCCTGCTGAATACTTTTCTCTCATGGTGCTTGGATTAATTGGTGCCGTGGTATTAGCATCTGGCTCATTAATCAAAGCGGTCGGCATGATCCTCTTAGGCTTGCTACTCGGTCTCATCGGTACCGATGTGAACTCCGGGGTTGCGCGATATACCTTTGACATTCCTCAATTAAGTGATGGTATCGGTTTTGTATCGGTTGCAATGGGAGTTTTTGGTTTTGCAGAGATTATGTTGAATTTAGAGAAGAAGGGTTCTGGTGAATCATTCCTTAATAAGGTTACAACCCTTATTCCTGCATGGTCCGACATCAAACGGATGGTTCCATCGATTTTGCGCGGTACGACCATTGGCTCAATCCTCGGAATCTTGCCTGGTGGTGGCGCAGCCCTAGCTGCTTTTGGCGCGTATACCGTTGAGAAAAAAACCTCAAAGCATAGCGATGAATTTGGTAAAGGGGCAATTGAAGGTGTCGCTGGACCAGAAGCTGCAAATAATGCCGCAGCACAAACTTCATTTATTCCCTTATTAACTCTTGGTATCCCCCCCAATGCGGTGATGGCCTTGATGGTTGGAGCTATGACGATCCATAACATTCAACCGGGTCCTCAGGTAATGACAAGTAATCCGACCTTATTTTGGGGTCTGATTGCATCCATGTGGATTGGCAACGTTATGTTGATTCTGCTTAACCTCCCATTGATTGGCATTTGGGTCAAACTCTTGAAGATTCCGTATCGCATGCTCTACCCAGCGATCTTGGTCTTCTGCTGTATCGGGGTCTATACGGTTAACAACTCAGTATTTGATATTTTTATTACTGCGAGCTTCGGAATTATTGGCTATATGTTCTTTAAATTTGGTTGTGAACCAGCGCCATTATTGCTTGGCTTTGTATTGGGTCCCATGATGGAAGAAAATTTCCGTCGCGCGCTTTTA
>CANHDS010000132.1 GCA_947459465.1 Burkholderiaceae bacterium
AAAAGTACCGGTCTTACCAATCTTCTTAAGCGCTTCATCAATTTGTGGACCGCCGCCATGAACGACGACCGGGTTCATGCCAACTAGTTTCAACAAAATAACATCGCGTGCAAAACTTTCTTTCAGGCGCTCCTCAACCATGGCGTTGCCGCCGTACTTAATCACAATGGTTTTGCCATGGTATTGCCGAATATAAGGCAATGCCTCGGCCAAGATTTCGGCCTTTAATAACGGCGGGATATCAGCTAATGTCGGTACAACTTTAGTCATGATGAATAGAGATCCTATTCACCAAATAACTTTTGACGCAGCTCGCGGCGCTCTTGCGCTTCGAGCGAGAGATTAGCAGTTGGACGAGCAATTAAACGAGACAAGCCAATCGGCTCACCCGTTTCTTCACACCACCCATAGTCTCCTGACTCAATCCTTGCCAAAGCTTGCTCGACCTTCTTTAAAAGTTTTCGTTCACGATCTCGGGTTCGAAGCTCCAAAGCGTGCTCCTCTTCAATCGTCGCCCGATCAGCAGGATCAGGTACTAATATGTTTTCGCGTAAGTGCTCGGTTGTTTCGCTTGCATGCTTTAGGATATCTTCTTTAAGTGTCTGCAATTTAGTGCGAAAGAACTCTAGCTGAGCAGCGTTCATATAGTCTTTTTCAGACATCTTTAGCAATTCAGCCTCAGTTACGGGGGCGCCTTTAGCGGACGAACCAGAAGCTTTCTTACTTGACTCAGCAGATTTGGCTTTGGTACTAGCTTCTTTTGTCGTCATCGTTTTTCCTTCATTCCAAATAGTCAACACCTTAAACCCCAAGGCGGTATCGCCAATAAGGGTTACTACTAAAAGTTACTTAATTGCACTTTCAAGGGAGCATTATTACGCTTTCTATAAAAGTTTCAATGGCTATTTAATTGCAACCGTGGCGGCGCATTGTACAGTAATTCAATTAATTCAATTAGTTAGCTAAACACCCTTCTAATCCGGCCAGCAAAGTTTCTTTTGGCAAGTCAATTCCAATAAATACCATCCTCGTTTGTTTAGGCTCTGAACCCCATGGGCCAGCCAAATCGCTACCCATCATTTCATGAACACCCTGAAGAACGACTTTGCGGGCCGAACCCTTCACATACAAGACGCCCTTGTAGCGCAACATCTTCTCCCCAAATACCGATAGAACACCCCCCAAAAAATCCTCTAGTTTGCGGTGATCAAAGGGTTTATCACTCTTAAAAACAAATGACTGAATTCGATCAGTGTGCCCATGGTGATTATGACCGTGGTCATGGTGATGATCATGGTCATGATGATCGTGACCGCATTCACTGTGATCGTGATCATCCTCTTCCAAAAAATGGGGGTCAATATCGAGCTTCGCGTTTAAATTAAATCCCCGCAAATCCAAGACGGAATCGAGCGGTACCACGCCCTTTGTAATCGTTTGAATGGGCGCCCTCGGATTCATATGCATCAATCGATTCTTTAAGCTTGTAATTTCCTCTGGACTTACAAGATCTGTTTTGGTGATAAAGATTCGATCGGCAAAGCCAACCTGACGTTGAACTTCCTCGTGCTCATTGAGTTGTTTTTGCCCATGTTTAGCATCTACCAGCGTAACAACGGCATCTAACACGTAATGATTAGCAATGTCATCATCAATAAAAAATGTTTGCGCAACCGGACCAGGATTTGCTAAGCCAGTTGTTTCAATGACCACTTGATCAAACTGAATTTTTTTATTCTTACGCTGCTCCCATAGCTGGTTTAGTGCCTCAACCAAATCGCCACGAATCGAGCAACAGACGCAACCATTACTCATTTGTACAATTTGCTCTTGCGTATCTTGAACCAAGATATCGTTGTCGATATTTTCTTCACCAAACTCGTTTTCAATCACAGCGATTTTCTTGCCATGCTCAGCGGTCAAAATATGTTTTAGTAAAGTGGTCTTACCACTACCTAAAAATCCGGTAAGAATTGTTACTGGTATTAATGCCATCGTGATCTGTTTTCTTAAGAAGAATAGTTAAAGAAGTATCTTACCGATTATTGGGTACGTTGGAGCAGCAATCCCTTAAGGTACTCCCCTTCCGGAAAACTAGCTAAAACCGGGTGATCCAATCCCGCCGCCAAACGCCGCATGACCCGATAATTCGTTTCTTGATCTTGCATATGTGCCAAGGCCTCACTAACGGATGTGGCAATCATTTGCTCAAAATTCTCGAGGCTAACAGCCCCCGAGCAAGAAAATGTAAATAATAGGCCACCCGGATTGAGCAATTGCAATGCAGCGCGATTAATTTCCTTATAGGCCTTCAAGGCGCGCTCAAGATGCTGAGCAGAAGGTGCGAACTTTGGCGGATCCAAAACGATTAAATCAAATCTCTCTTGTGCACTGCGCAACTCTCTAAGAGTTGAAAATGCATCTGCATCGAGCCAAGTAGCTAATTCTGAAGAATATCCATTCATTACCATTTGACGCTGTGCCAATCCCAATGCATCGCCAGATGAGTCAACTGACACAACGCTCTTTGCGCCTCCTTGTAAAGCCGCCAAGGAAAAGCCGCCGGTATAGCAAAACATGTTAAGAACCCTGCGATCTCTTGAAAGCTCAGATACCATGCGGCGATTATCGCGTTGATCAATATAAAAGCCGGTCTTGTGACCTCCGAGCACATCAACCCCATACTGAACCCCATGCTCATTAATCGAGATTAACTTGCCGTCATACTCGCCATACAAAATACCGCTTTGCTCAGGCATCCCCTCTCGGGATCGCACTGCGGCATCCGATCGCTCAACCATCAAAGAGCACTGGGTTTGCTCTTGCAAAGCGCTGATAATGGCATCTCGCCAATATTCAACGCCTGCGCTCAGAAATTGGCAAACAATCACGCGGTCATATTGGTCAACAATCAGACCGGGCAATCCATCTGCCTCTCCAGCAATTAATCGAATTGCATTTGTGTCTTTTATCCATTGCTGTCGATACTGTATTGCTGCGCTGATTTTGCGCTTAAAGAAAGCATGGTCAATGGCTTCGGTTTCGTTCCATGACCAAACACGAACACGGATCTTTGATGAGGGGCTATAGGCTCCTTTAGCAACCCAGCGTCCATCGTGACTCAGGATCTGAACGGTTGCGCCTGCCTTGGGTTTTCCATCGACTCGCTTAATGGCTGTCGCATACACCCATGGGTGCCTGCGCATAATTGGGCGCTCCTTGCCTGCCTCAAGAGAAACATTGATGTTCATGGTTTATTACTTTTCACTTTAGCGCGAGGGTGAGCGCTGTCATAAGCCTTTGCTAGATGCTGAAAATCCAAGGCGGTATAGATTTGTGTACTTGCAATACTGGCGTGACCCAACATCTCTTGCACAGCTCGTAAATCGTGCGACGATTGCA
>CANHDS010000133.1 GCA_947459465.1 Burkholderiaceae bacterium
CTCATCAGCGCCGTGAACATGACCCGCGAGGAAGCTGGTCGTGCCTTTGGCAATCCCGAAGTCTACATGGAGAAATTCCTTGAACGCCCCAGACACGTGGAGATCCAAGTCTTGGCCGATACCCATGGCAACGCAGTTTGGTTGGGTGAGCGTGATTGCTCCATGCAACGTCGCCACCAGAAAGTGATTGAAGAGGCGCCAGCCCCGGGCATCGATCGCAAACTGATTGCCAAAATTGGGGAGCGTTGTGCCGATGCGTGTAAGAAAATTGCTTATCGCGGAGCCGGTACTTTTGAGTTTCTTTATGAAAAGGGCGAGTTCTTCTTTATTGAGATGAATACCCGCGTTCAAGTGGAGCACCCAGTAACCGAAATGATCACCGGCATTGACATCGTTCAGGAACAAATCAAAATTGCGGCTGGTCAGAAGTTGGGCTTTCGGCAACGCGATATTGTGTTTAAAGGTCATGCAATCGAATGTCGCTTAAATGCCGAGGACCCCTTTAAGTTCACACCAAGTCCCGGTCGAATTCAGTCATGGCATATGCCTGGCGGCCCAGGCATTCGTGTTGACTCGCATGCCTATAGTGGGTATCTAGTACCTCCTAACTATGATTCGATGATTGGTAAGTTAATTGCCTATGGCGCTACCCGTGAGCAAGCGATTCGCCGCATGCGGATTGCCCTCTCCGAAATGGTAATCGATGGCATTCTGACCAATGTGCCCCTGCATCGCGAGCTGATGCTCGACTCAAAATTTGTAGAGGGCGGCACGAGTATTCATTATCTTGAACAACGCCTTGAGGAGCAATCCGCGACTCGTGGCGAAAAGTAGCTTCTCCTGCGCCAATGTCGTACCGCGAATTCCAATTTACGGTCGTTGCTGAAATTGCTGAACCCTTGGGCGATGCGCTCATGGAACTTGGGGCGCTCTCGGTTTCGGTTGAAGATGCTACAGCTGGCGGCTATGACGAAAATCCCCTATATGGCGAGCCAGGACTATCACCCGAAGTGCAAGCTTGGGATTTATCCGTTGTTAAAGCACTCTTTGATCAAAGCTTTGAAACAAGCAAGGAAGAGTTGGCTAGCATTCTCCTAGAGGCAGGATTTGCTGTTCAAACACCCGTCGAATCGAATGTGGCTGATCAAGATTGGGTGTCCATGACACAAAATCAGTTTGATCCGATTGCGATTGGTGAGCGTATTTGGATTGTTCCATCATGGCACGAAAAGCCCTCTTCACCAGAGGTAATCTGTCTTGCGGTAGATCCAGGCCTTGCATTTGGTACTGGCAGCCACCCCACCACCCGACTATGCCTTGAATGGCTTGAGCAATACAGTAAGAGCCCTGTTTGCAAAAGTCAAAGCGCGCTAGATTATGGCTGTGGCTCTGGCATTTTGGCAATTGCTGCAAAAAAACTGGGCTTTCAAACTGTTTTTGGAACGGATATTGACCCCCAATCGATTGAATCGGCCCGAGCCAATGCCCATCAAAACCAAACAAAGATTGAGTTTCAGTTGCCCGACGATATCGATGCCGCGATTGGGTCCCAGCCTTTTGATGTGGTGATCGCCAATATTTTGGCCAACCCTTTGCAAGTTTTAGCTCCCGCTCTAATTGCGCGCGTAAAAGATGGTGGGCAATTAATCCTATCAGGCATCCTAGAGCGCCAAGCACAAGAGGTTATCGATTGCTATAAGACCCATATTCCGCTGTCGATCTGGAGGAGCTCTGAGGGGTGGGTTTGCCTGCATGGTCAAAAGCCGCTCTCGAAGCAAAATCGGATCCCGAGCGTGCGCTCAATTGAGGATATCTCAAAGCCTAATCGCTCGATTGCCAGCGCCCCCTCGACAAAAGTCAATAGATTTCGTCTGCGTAGACCTTTGATAACAGTTAGTTTATTGATCATCGTAGGCTACTTGCTCGCAATGAGTCTTTGGCGTGTTCCAATCTTGCATTTTTTGGCACCCAGTCTCGATAAAAGCCCCAACCCAATCGCCTTACGTGGCTTTGAGTTGATAGAAACAATTGATCAGGGGATTTGCGAACTATTTCCCTGCGATCGGCGGGCTGTTGCTGATTTCAAGGCATGGCGCTTTCTGCTCGCCAATCTTGGAATGGATGACAGCAAACGAGGGGTTGAGGCACAGTCCATCTTGCAAATCGAGCTACAAAATCGTTTGTTGGTCCCAGTTGCAATCCCTCATTTGGAGCTAACGCTTAGCGATGCCGATGAAAAAACCATTGCTCGTATTCTGATGAGCCCTGAAGAGTGGCTCCCCAAAACGTGGCAAAGTGCCCATCCTGGATTTTTGCTGACGGGAGCGCCCCCGAAAGAACTGTTTAACCTTTCGATTCCCTTGCAGCTTCCAGCAAATGCTGCCGGCTATCGCTTACGTGTAGCATATCCTTCCTCCACTCAACCTCCATCCTTATAGAGAACTTTATGGCAAGCATTATTTGTGGCTCCATTGCGTATGACACCATCATGACCTTTGAGGGTCGCTTCCAGGATCAAATCCTTCCGGAACAAATCCACATTCTGAACGTCGCTTTCTTAGTGCCTAGCATGCGTCGAGAATTTGGCGGTTGCGCTGGTAATATTGGGTACAACCTCCAGCTGCTTGGCGGCAAGCCTCTGATCATGGCAACCGTGGGGGCAGATGCAGATCCCTACCTCTCCCATCTTGAACGAGTTGGAATGAGCCGCCAGTTCATCAAAAAACTGGATCAAGCCTTCACAGCCCAAGCCATGATCACCACCGATCTTGCAAATAATCAGATCACGGCCTTTCATCCCGGGGCCATGAATGACTCCCACTTAAATCGTGTCGATGACTGTGTGGCTAGTCTAGGTCAAAAGGATCAGCACATTGGCATCGTCGCCCCTGATGGTCGCATTGGCATGTGGGAACATTGCCATCAGTTTTCAGAGGCCAAGATTCCATTTATTTTCGATCCCGGTCAAGGACTACCCATGTTTAACGGTCAAGAGCTTCTGGAGCTCGTTGATCTAGCGACCTATGTGGCGGTAAATGACTATGAGGGCGAGATGCTTTGCCAACGAACTGGATTATCCCTAAACGAACTTGCCAGTCGCCTTGAGGCCTTGATCGTTACCAAAGGGGCTCAAGGGGCGCAAATTCATACGCAAGGTAAGGTGATTGAAATACCCGCCGTTCCTGCTGAGAAAATAGCTGACCCAACCGGTTGCGGTGACGCATTTCGAGGAGGTCTACTGTATGGTCTTGAAAAAGGCTTAGATTGGGAAACGACTGGCCGTTTAGCAAGTCTGATGGGATCAATCAAAATTGCCTACCAAGGACCCCAAAATCATCAACCCACGCGCAGTGAAATTACCAATCGCTTCAAAGCGGCTTTTGGTACTTC
>CANHDS010000134.1 GCA_947459465.1 Burkholderiaceae bacterium
ATTTTTTAGAGATGGAGCATTGAGATCTTCCCCACCTTTCTTAAGTTCGCCTCGAATAAATTGAGGATCCTCTAACTGCGAGGCAGTATAGGATTTTTTCGAGAGAGGACTGTACTTTAAGATCGCCTCGGTAATGGTCAGACGATCAAAGGGTTTGGCAAGATCGAGAGGCCGGCCTTGGTGGGTAAGGGTTGCAGTCCCCTCTGCATCGATGGCTGCACTGCGAATGAGGTTCTCTGTGAAATCCATGCGCCAACGATAATCCGTATAAGCTGCATAAAACTCCATCATCGTGAATTCAGGATTGTGGCGAGGGCTCACACCTTCATTACGAAAATTGCGATTAATCTCAAAAACGCGTTCAAAGCCGCCTACGATCAGGCGCTTTAGATATAACTCCGGAGCGATGCGCAAAAACATTTGCATGTCTAGCGCATTATGGTGCGTAATAAATGGTTTGGCTGCGGCGCCACCTGGAATGGGGTGGAGCATGGGTGTTTCAACTTCCATAAACTGTGCTTCAGTCATGTGGCGACGCAGTGAAGTGATCACTTTGCTACGTGCTAAGAATGTGTTTCGGCTATCTGGATTCACCATCAGATCCACATAACGTTGCCGATACTTTAATTCTTGATCCGCAAGCCCATGGAATTTATCAGGAAGAGGACGCAAGGACTTACTTAAAAGTCTCAGGCTCGCACATTCAACCGATAACTCGCCTTTATTGGTTTTAAATAAATAGCCTTCGGCCGCAATAATGTCGCCAAGATCCCAATGTTTAAATGACGCATGAATTTCACTGCCAGTCACATCATCGCTGATGTAAAACTGAATTTGACCACTACGATCTTGAATGGTTGCAAAGCTGGCTTTACCCATGACCCGTTTGAGCACCATTCGACCAGCAACTTTCACATGGATGCGTTTACTGGCAAGCTCTTCCTTGGTGAAGGAGTCATAATGCTGATGGAGATCGGCTGCTAAGTGTGTTGGTACAAAATCATTGGGGTACGCAATTCCTGCTTGGCGCAGCTTTGCTAACTTCTCACGCCGCTCAGCAATGATGTGATTCTCATCCTGCGCTGGATTCGATGGATCTGGATGGTCTAAGTTACTCATAACAGAATCTTACACGCCCTGTTTTAGGCTGGCCTCAATAAACGCGTCAAGATCACCGTCCAAGACTTTCTGGGTATTAGAGATCTCAACATTGGTTCGTAAATCTTTAATGCGACTTTGATCAAGTACGTAAGAGCGAATTTGATGCCCCCAACCAACATCGGTTTTACTGGCCTCTAATTTATCTTGCTCAGCTCGGCGTTTACGCATCTCATGCTCGTATAAGCGTGATTTAAGCATGCTCATTGCCTCAGCTCGGTTACGGTGCTGGCTCCGATCATTTTGACACTGCACCACAATGCCCGTTGGAATATGCGTGAGGCGAACCGCAGAGTCGGTTTTGTTGATGTGTTGACCACCAGCGCCGGAAGCCCGATACGTGTCAGTTCGGATATCAGCTGGGTTAATCTCAATTTCAATGGAGTCATCAATCTCGGGATAGACATAAATACTGGCAAATGACGTATGGCGACCACCCGAGGAGTCAAAGGGTGATTTACGAACCAAGCGATGTACACCGGTTTCAGAACGAAGATGACCATAGGCATATTCGCCATCCACTTTGATCGTAGCGCTTTTAATGCCTGCGACATCACCATCAGACTCTTCCAAAATCTCCGTCTTATATCGTTTGCGTTCGCAGTATTTTAGGTATTGGCGATAGAGCATGCTGGCCCAGTCGCATGCTTCGGTACCACCAGCCCCAGCCTGAATATCAATAAAACAGTTACAAGGATCCATTTCATTATGAAACATTCGCCTAAATTCGAGATCAGCAATGATCTTTTCATAAGAGGCAGCATCAGCCTCAAGAGAAAGCAGTGTATCTAAATCATTCTCAGCACGAGCGAGATCCATTAGCTCCATGCTACTAATGATGTTTTGCTGTAAATCGGTTAGGGTATTAACTACGCCTTCAAGTAATTTTTTTTCTTTACCAAAGGCCTGAGCCTGTTTTGGGTCATCCCAAATTTTGGGATCTTCCAAAATATGATTGACTTCAACAAGGCGGTTTGACTTGGTATCAAAGTCAAAGATACCCCCGAAGGGCTTGCTCGCGAGCGAGGAGGTCTTTAAAGGCGTTGGTAATTTGATTGAGATGTTCGGCTTCCATCAGCGAATTATACGGGTAAGCGCCTATTGGAGTGGATCATGAACGGCTTCAATGATTAATTGAATGCGAGCCTCTTCACGAAAACGATCGCTTACAAGCCGAAATGCCAAAAATGAATATTGCGTTAGCATTTGGGTGCGATTAAACCAAACTGCGGATACGACAGGAGCACCGCTTTCGTTCTTTACAAGCGGGCGCAGTTGAAGACGTAAATGCTTATCCTTCATGAGTGATTGCTGTAGTACCTCAAATTCACCGTAGAAGAGAGGTTGTGGAAAGCCTTGCCCCCAAATCTCTTGCATTAAGCGATCTGCAATTTCAACAGTGAACTGATCAGATTTCAAAGAACCATCATGGACACAACGTCGTTGCAAAACTTCATCATTTAGTAAGCTTGCGCTGATTTCGTAAAAGTAATTTTCAAAATCATTAAAGTCAGATTGACGAATCGTCAGTCCTGCAGCCATGGCATGACCACCGAATTTCAAAATGAGCCCAGGATATTTTTTGGAAACTAAATCAAGGGCATCGCGTAAATGAAAGCCCTGTATCGATCGACCGGAGCCTCGCAGCATTGGAGTATCCGATTGATCATCGGCAGGAGCAAAAACAATGGTTGGGCGATTAAAACGTTCCTTTAGTCGCGAGGCGACAATTCCTACGACACCTTGATGCCAATCAGGATGCCATAAACAAAGTGCTGGTTGCTCATTCACTGAAAAATTAGCAAGACTCGCGAGCGCAGATTCTTGCATACCGGACTCAATCACACGCCGCTCCCGATTAATACGGTCAAGCTCCTCAGCAAGTACTTTTGCACGAACTTTATCGTCACACAAGAGAAGCTGAATTCCCAGGCTCATATCAGCTAGGCGACCAGCAGCATTTAGGCGGGGCCCAATTGCAAATCCCAGATCAAAAGGGCTTGCAGCTCTAGGATCTCGCCCAGCTACCTCAAATAGCGCTAGTAATCCTGCTGGAGCATGACCCTGACGTATTTTTTTAAGACCCTGTGAGACCAGAATACGGTTATTACGATCAAGTTGGGCAACGTCTGCCACCGTACCAAGTGCCACCAAGCTAAATAGTTGCTCTAGTTTTGGTTGGGTCTCTACTGTAAATACACCTCGCTCTCGTAAAAGCGTTC
>CANHDS010000135.1 GCA_947459465.1 Burkholderiaceae bacterium
ATAACACCCCCAGTAGAATCCATTGGGAAAAACGATATTGACCATCTTGCACAATCCACCGCAAAGCCATCCACAAAATACCAAGGGCAAGAGGCGCTAATAAGGAGTCGGGCACCAATCCGACCGCCAGGACATGTGGCAGCGGTGCAAAAACAATGATTGCAACAGCAAATAATCCCGCGCGGGACGATGACTGAGGTTCAGATTGCGAATGGTAAAGATTCCAAAGTTGCTCGGCAATCTGATAGACCATCGCGCAAGAGATGATCCACAATACAATTGGTATCAGTCGCAAAATACCATCAGGTGCATTAATTGCTACGAGAGGCCACTGTATCCAACCCACAAGTGGTGGGTGATCAAAATAACTCCAGGCAAGTCGATCAGCATATAAGGCATAGTGCGCCTCATCAACGGATAGCTCTGTAGTAAAACCCAATACTAAATGGATAATCGTACCGACTGTAATCAGAATAAATGCCCAAGCATAGGGCGTTTGCTTGGTAATTAGTGATGACATAGAACGTCAGACTTTATTCGCTTGATAAAGTTGGTAAAGCGCGTGATAGCCATCGCGTGCCATCCCATCATCGAGCATGAGTTTGTAAAGACTTTTTGCTTGCTCTAAGCCAGGTAAATGAAGCCCCATTTGCTCAGCAGATTCAATCGCTAAACCAATGTCTTTCATAAAGTGCTCTGCCATAAATCCTGGGGCAAAGTCACCCTTGATCATGCGAGGCCCTTGCACATTGAGTTGGGTGCCGCCTGCAGCACCACTGCCAATCACTTTGAGAACAGCTAAGGCATCAAGTCCTGCCGCTTGGGCATAGCGAATACCCTCACAGACCCCCATGATGGTGGAAGCAATCACAATTTGATTGCAGAGTTTTGCATGTTGACCAGATCCTGCGGGTCCTAGCAAGGCGATGTTAGTGCCCATGCATTGCAAAATAGGTAAAACGCATTCATAAGCGCTGGAGTCGCCCCCAACCATAATCGAAAGACGTGCATCTCGCGCACCGATATCGCCACCAGAGACCGGTGCATCAAGAACAAAAACGTGTCGCTCACGTGCAACTTGAGCAATACGTACAGCTAATGCTGGACTTGAGGTGGTCATATCAATGGCAATACAGTTTGATTTTGCACCAGCCAAAATGCCATCGGCTCCCAAATAAACCTCTTCAACATCCTTAGGATAGCCAATGATCGTGATGATCACATCACAGTGAGTGGCTAACTCTTTTGGCGAAGCGTGCCAGATCGCTCCTTGCGTAAGCAATGCCGCCGCTTTCTCGGGAGAACGATTAAAAAGATGCAGTGGATAGCCCGCCTTTAATAGATGCGAAGCCATACTCTTGCCCATGATGCCAGTGCCAATAAAACCAACAGCTGGCAAGGATGTTTTTGGAGAATTCATGAGGCTATTTTAAAGGGGCTGGGCTCGCGCAGGTTTGCGTTGAATCCCAAGCCAGATGAGGGCAATAGCAATGATCGTGAGTGGAACAATGGACCCTAGATTGAGGAGGGCCCATCCTTGCGTTGTAATTAAAACCCCGGAGCTAAGCGCAGAGAGTGCGGTTGCGAGGAACACAAAGAAATTGATTGCACCTTGGGCTTTATCTCGTTCCGATGGGCGATAGGCCTCAAGTGCTAAGGTTGTACTGCTGGTAAATAAAAAGTTCCAGCCCACTCCAAGTAAAAATAGTGCGCTCAAAAAATGAAAAAAAGTAATTCCGGAGAGCGCGATCATGACACAGGTGATATTGAGCGCCACTCCCATCCGTAAAACCCACATCACGCCAATCCGCTTAATCAGAGCGCCTGTAAAAAATCCTGGAGCGAACATGCCGATCACGTGCCACTCGAGAATCCAAGCGGTTTTGTCAAAGGTAAATTGACAGGCCTCCATGGCTAAGGGCGTCGCAGCCATGAGTAAGTTCATCACACCGTAGGCGAGTGCAGCGGTCAGAGTGCAAACAATGAATAAGGGTTGGCGCATGATTTCTGAAAGAGGACGGCCAGGCTCTTGATGAGGATCGACTCGTTTTTCGGGAAACTGGATCTGACCAATCACCCCAAACGCGATGACAGCAACACCAGCTAGAGTGATGTAGGCACCCGCAAAAGGTTGCATGAACCAATCACGTGTCCAACTTGCCATATTGGGTCCCAAAACAGCCCCTAGAATGCCGCCAGCGAGTACCCATGAGATGGCTTTCTCTTTTGCTGTTTTATCCGCAAGCTCAGCGGCTGCAAAACGATAGAGTTGGGCATTAGCGTTATAAAACCCAGCAATTACCGTTCCAAGGTTCAGAAGCCAAAATTGTTTCTCAAGCGTCGCATAGGCACACAGCAGGGATGAAAAGAGAGCCACCAGTAAAGCAATCTGAAATGAGCGTTTACGACCTAAACGTTGCTGAACTTTAGCTACCAAGGTCGTCGCCATGGCGCTTCCTACTACATAAGCCATGACTGGCAAAGTTGCCAACCATGGCTCAGGCGCAAGAGCAAAACCCACTAAGCCATTAATGGCAATAAAGGTAACATTATTGGTGAGATAAAGCCCTTGTGCCAGTGTCAGAAACCAGAGATTTTTATTCATTCTGCACAGTCATAAAAGCTCTACGATAATGCATTGCATCATGGCTAAATCACTTCCTAAACTCGTCCTTTATTTTGTTCTGAGCATCTTGATGCTGGGATGCGCAGGCATGGGCTCTGATTCGACTCAGTCTGGCACAGAAAAATTAGATCCCTTGGTTCCTCGTGAAGAGGTAAAGAAATTTTCTGAGCAGTCAATCAACGAACCCCTGCGCGGCTGGAGCTTTTATCGAGTAGCACCCTATAAGAAAAATACTGCTTATCGTTTAGAACATTATCAAGGCCGAACGGTGCTTGCTGCCAATGCAAAAAAATCGTCGTCGGGGTTGGCTGTGAAACTTAAACCACGCCCATCTCAACATTTATGGCTCGAGTGGGAATGGAAAGCGACTGGAACTTTGGATAAAGCAAATAATTTAGATCGATATTCTGATGATGCTCCATTACGGATATTAGTGGCTTTTGATGGTGATCAATCAAAATTAAGTATGAAAGATCGAATGGTTGGTGAGCTTGCGCAAATCATGAGTGGTCAAGAAATGCCCTACGCAACACTCATGTATATCTGGTCACCTAATGGGCAGCTCAATCAAATAAAGCCGAACTCGTATACCAACCGGATCAAGATGATTGCGGTAGATGTCGGAAAAGAAAATTTGGGGCAATGGCGCAAGCACAGTAGAGATCTAACCGCTGATTATCAAGCTGCATATGGCTATGCTCCGGGTAATTTAATTGGCATTGCTTTACTCACAGACACCGATAATACAAA
>CANHDS010000136.1 GCA_947459465.1 Burkholderiaceae bacterium
TACTAGAAGGTGTAGTGGTTGAAGAGCATCTTCACCTAAGCATCACTGAAATCTGCCAAGCATGCTCGATTACCCATACGCATATCGAAGAATGGGTGGCTGAGGGTGTTCTTCAGCCCCAAGGTTCAAACCAAAATGAGTGGCTCTTTACTGGACAATCTTTACGTCGAGCCAAGATCGCCAGCCGTTTAATGCGAGACCTCGAGGTAAACACCCCAGGTGTAGCATTAGCGCTTGATCTCTTAGAAGAGATCGAAGCGCTGCGCAAACAACTGAATCAATCGTAATTACTGCAAAGCCTCTTGAGCCGCAAGAATACCGCTACTCTTGAGTTTGATGCCAAAACGGTTCATGCCCATTTCACATCCACTAATGGCGGCGAGCAAGGATAACTCGTTGCAATCGCCCAAATGACCGATGCGAAACAATTGACCCTTCACCTTACCTAAGCCCGTTCCAAGGGATAGGTTATAGCGTTCGAAAATTAACTTCCGTAAGGCATCGGCATCTACACCCTCTGGAGTCCGCACGCCAGTCAATACTGGCGAATAAACCGCTGGGTCCTTGCACTGCACTTCCAATCCCCATGCCTCGACAGCCGCGCGGCAAGCCTTGGCAAGACGTTGGTGACGCGCGAACACATTGTCCATACCTTCGTTCAAAATCATGTCAATCGCCTCGTGCAAGCCATAGAGTAAATTGGTCGCGGGAGTAGAAGGCCAATAGCCGTTCTTATTAGACTCCAGAATTTCATCCCAAGCCCAATATGCTTTTGGTAAGGTGGCACGCTTACTGGCTTCAACAGCTTTAGGTGAGATCGCATTAAAACCAATACCAGGGGGAAGCATCAAGCCCTTTTGTGAGCCACTCACGGTCACATCAACGCCCCATTCGTCATGACGGAAATCTGCCGAAGCTAAACCCGAGATCGTATCAACCATTAAGAGCGCAGGATGTTTTGCCGCATCAATGGCTTTGCGCACAGCGGCGATATTGGAAGTAACCCCTGTCGAGGTCTCGTTATGAACCACACAAACCGCTTTAATTTGATGGCCTGTATCTGCCTTAAGGCGCTCTTCAATTTTGGCAGCATCAACTCCATGACGCCAACCTTCTGCACCTGGTAAGCCAATGAACTCGGTTTTAATGCCTAAGCGTTGGGCCAACTTATTCCATAGGGTTGCAAAATGGCCGGTCTCGTACATGAGAACGAGATCACCTGGTGATAAGGTATTTACAAGAGCGCCTTCCCACGCACCAGTTCCTGAGCTGGGATAAATAATCACTGGATGCTTCGTCTTGAAAATGGTCTGCATGCCAGACAATAACTGAAGACCTAACTCACCAAATTCCGGGCCGCGATGATCAATCGTCTGATAACTAATGGCACGCAAAACTCGTGAGGGAACAGGACTGGGTCCAGGGATGTGTAAAAAATGTCTACCGGATGGATGTTGGTCAAGTTTCAGCATATTTTGTCGGTCGTTGTCGTTATAAAGGGCAATGGCTTTAAAAAGCGAAGTTCCATTTATACCAGTTTCAAGGCGCCCTTGCCTTGATCTGCATGGGATATTGCCTATTTGGCCCATTAGGTAGAGTGACCTGTCAAGTCAAGCTGACAAGTAGAAAAACTGAATTAGACTCTAGCTTATTCATACTGCTTAAGGAATTTTCAATGGCCTACGTAACCATAATTGGAACTGGAACTATGGCAACTGGGATCGCAGCTGGCTTTTTGGAGGCTGATGTCCCCGTGGTGGTCTTAGGGCGCACCCAGGAAAAGGCACATCAGTGCCTCGCAAATGCAATCGCATTGTGCTCATCAGCCAAAATAAATACGACAGAATCATCCCATGCTGGCGAAATCGATACATGGAGCGATTGGACCAACTGCCGCTGGATTGTAGAAAGCATTATTGAAGACTTGCCAACGAAACAAGCGTTATTTCGTTCTTTAGACAAGCGTGTTCCAAAAGAGATACCGATTGGGAGCAATAGCTCTGCTTACCCAATTAGTAAAATTACCCAGGGGTTAAAAACAGCCCATCGTATGTTGGGAGCCCATTACTTTATGCCCGCTGAATTGGTACCTTTAGTAGAAATTGTGTTGGGTGAGAAAACCGATTCAATCATTGCCAATCAGATTTATACCTTCTATCAGTCAATTGGTAAAAAGCCGGTTCTCGTGAAGAAAGATATTCCAGGATTTTTAGCAAATCGTATTCAGCATGCCCTAATGCGGGAGGCACTCCACCTGATCGATCAGGGGATCGCCACACCTGAAGATGTGGATGACGCAGTGCGCTATAGCTTTGGATTTCGGTATGCTGCAGTGGGACCAATCACCCAGAAAGAGTTATCGGGCTGGGATGTTAATTGCCATGCAGCCAAGGAGATCTATCCAGCACTATGCAATGAATCAACCATGCCAGCATCAATCATAAACATGGTCAAGAGTGGCAAAACGGGAACTAAAAGTCTTGAAGGCTTTTGGTCGTGGACTCCAGAAAAAGTAAAGGCGCTTAAGGAGATTTACTCCAAGCGTCTTCAAGCAGCCTTTGCTGTTCTAAAGATCGAAAGGTAATTACTTCGCTGTGATCTTGTCCATTGCAGCTTCAAGATGCGTAATGGCTCGCTCAATATGAAGTAACTTCTCAAGTCCGAACAATCCAATTCGGAAAGTTCTAAACTCCGGACCCTCGCCAACCTGCAAGGGAACGCCCGCCGCAGTTTGCAAACCTACCTCCATAAACTTCTTACCCGATTGCATATCTGGATCAGTGGTGTAGCTGACCACAACACAGGGTGCTTGATAACCCGCTGCCGCTACGCTCGGAAAGCCTTTGCCAACCATGAGGGCTCGCACTCGAGCACCTAGCTCAATTTGTTGCTGTTTCAGATAATCAAATCCGTGCGACTGAGTCTCTTTCATGGCGTTACGCAAAATCTTGAGCGCATCGGTAGGCATCGTGGTGTGATACACGTGCGCTCCCTTTTCGTACGTTTCCATAATCTGTAACCACTTTTTAAGGTCAATTGAGAAACTATTGCTTTGAGTTTGCTCAATTTTGTTCCGTGCGCGTTCACTAAGACCAATCAGGGCACAACATGGGGAACTGCTCCACCCTTTTTGTGGGGCACTGATTAAGACATCGACTTTGCTAGCTTTCATATCAACCCACATCGCACCAGAGGCAATGCAATCCAATACAAATAAACCATCAACTGATTCCACTGCGTCACCAATCGCTCGTAAATATTCAGGTGGCAATATAATTCCGGCGGAGGTCTCGACATGGGGGGCAAATACGACGTCAGGCTTTTCTTTCTTAATAAAGGCAACAA
>CANHDS010000137.1 GCA_947459465.1 Burkholderiaceae bacterium
CTTAGTATCGCCAAGCGTCCAATCTTGCCATTCCTGAGTAAGCGACCCGTAGCAATCGCTTGCCCATCTTGAAACACAACAGCATGCCAGGCAGTTGGATCATCATTATCGAGCTCGAGCTCCTCGGGAACTTGTTGCTCATGAACAAATACAGCGAGTCGAATCGGATAGGCAAGTGGCCTTGCCTCTTTCCAGCCCATGATCATCATTTCTTGCATGAATAAATCATAAACTGCTATCGTTATGGCCTATGATTCGTATTACTGAGCTCCGCCTGCCGATTGACCATGCACCAGAAGCGCTTGAGTCAGGAATTCTGAAGAAGCTTGTCATTGCACCCAAGGATCTGGTGCGGTTTGAGGTGTTTAAGCGCAGTTACGATGCTCGTAAAAATAGCGAGCTGACTTTTATTTACACCGTCGATGTATCCATTCGAGATGAGGCTAGCGTTCTTAAACAGCATGCGCATGATCCGCACGTTCGACCCAGCCCTGATACCGCATATCACTTTGTTACGAAACAAGGCGATTACGAGCCATCTAAATCCCATTTACGACCAGTCGTCATCGGTTTTGGTCCCTGCGGAATCTTTGCGGCGCTCCTTTTGGCGCAAATGGTATTGAAACCCATTGTGCTCGAGCGTGGTAAGGCGGTACGCGAGCGTACCCAAGACACCTGGGGCTTGTGGCGCAAAAAAATTCTTAATCCCGAATCCAACGTTCAGTTTGGCGAAGGTGGGGCGGGCACCTTCTCCGATGGCAAGCTATGGAGCCAAGTGAAGGACCCAAAGTTTTATGGCCGCAAGGTCTTACACGAGTTTGTCAAAGCGGGCGCACCGGCAGAGATCTTGTATGTCTCCAAACCCCACATTGGCACCTTTCGCTTAGTCGGAATGGTCGAGAAGATTCGCCAAGAGATTATTGATCTGGGTGGTGAAGTGCGCTTTGGTCAAAAGGTGGTTGGTTTTGAGATTGAGGATCACGCACTCAGAGGTTTGCACTTGGAAAGTGGTGAGCATCTGGCGGCCGATCACGTCGTTCTCGCACTTGGTCATAGTGCTCGTGACACTTTCCAAGAGCTCTTTGATGCAGGCGTACACATGGAAGCTAAACCGTTCTCGGTTGGTTTTCGGATTGAGCATCCACAGTCTCTGATTGATCGTGCGCGCTTGGGACCGCATGCAGGCCATCCACTCATTGGTGCAGCGGACTATAAGCTCGTGCACCATGCCAAGAATGGTCGCTCCGTCTATAGCTTTTGTATGTGCCCAGGAGGAACGGTCGTGGCGGCAACGTCGGAACCCAATCGCGTGGTCACCAATGGCATGAGTCAGTATTCGCGCAATGAGCGCAATGCCAATGCGGGGATTGTGGTGGGGATCGATCCAGGCGACTATCCGGGCGGGCCATTGGCTGGTATTGATTTTCAGCGGGAGCTCGAGTCAAGAGCATTTACTTTAGGTGGATCAACGTATGAGGCTCCCGGACAACTGGTGGGTGATTTTCTAAAAGGCAATCCATCGACGGAATTTGGAACCGTGATTCCATCCTATAAACCGGGAGTACATCTCACCGATCTCGCTACAAGTCTGCCGAGCTATGCAATCGAGGCGATTCGGGAGGCTATTCCCGCGTTTGAGAAAAAGATCAAAGGTTTTGCGATGGCCGATGCAGTTCTTACCGGTGTAGAGACACGCACCTCATCACCCTTGCAAATTAAACGTGGGCCTAACTATCAAAGTATTAATACCAAAGGCCTTTATCCAGCCGGTGTGGGGGCAGGATATGCCGGTGGAGTTATGTCCGCTGGGATTGATGGCATCAAAGTCGCTGAAGCGATTGCGCTCGATCTCGTGAGCACCTAATTAGATTTCGATATTGTCGAGCACGGAATCGGTAAGATGACTGGTATCGCCCCAGCGCTCAATCGACCAGGTATTGCCATCATGGGCAATCCAATTGAGCGAGGTATTGGGAACTACCGCGACGCGCTCGGCATCTAAAGCTTGTTGGGTGACGATGCGGTAGATCATATCGAGTGAGCCACCATGACTGACCGCCAAAATCTGCTCGCCGGCATGCTTCATTAATAAATGATCGAGTATGCGCTTCATCCGATTATGAAATTGCACAATGCTCTCACCACCGCCCAAATCAAAGTCTAAATCGCGGGCAAGGTGACGCTGCCACAACTCTGGCTCTACTCGAGGCGCATCACCCAAAAGCATTCCTTGAAGTTTGCCGACATGGCGCTCGCGCAAATCAGGGTGCACGGTGATATCTAACGACTGAGGAATCGCAATTGCCTTGGCGGTATGAAAGGCCCGCTCTAAATCACTCGAGTAGATACGATCAAAGCGATACCCAGTGCGAAGTAATGCGTTGGCTAAGCGTTGAGCTTGCATCATGCCATGCGCATTGAGCGGGATATCAATATGACCTTGCATGCGCTTCTCAACATTCCAATCGGTTTCCCCATGGCGCACAAAGCAAATACGAGTGATCACCGCACTTCCCATCATTACATCTCGGTCTGATAAATGAGACCCGCATGCTCACGGAGCGCATGAAACTCAATTTGCTCCCAGCGCTGCTGCGCGACATCGAGCTCGGACTTATGCGCTGCTAAAAAGACCGAAGCACCCACCACATCTTCGGCCATGCGGTGATTGTTCTCCGCGACAAATTTCTTAAGAGCCACAGGATCCTCAGAAGTCACCCAGCGGGCCATGGTGTAGCGTGCAGGCAATAAGCGCACTTCGGCACCATACTCCGATTGCAAGCGGTGCGCCACCACCTCAAACTGCAACTGACCAAAGGCGCCCAAGAGCATCGTGCCGCCACTCATCGGACGAAACACTTGAATCGCGCCTTCTTCCCCGAGTTGTAAGAGTCCTGTGCGCAGCTGCTTATTGCGCATGGGGTCTGCCGCTTCAACCATGCGAAAGATCTCTGGGGCAAAAAAGGGTAGGCCTGTAAATTGTAAGGACTCGCCTTCGGTGAGCGTATCGCCTAAATGCAAAAGTCCGTGATTGGGTAAACCAATAATGTCACCCGGAAAGGCTTCATCCAAAATATCACGGCGTTGCGATAAAAAGGAGAGGGCATTGTTAGTGCGAATCTCTTTACCATTGCGCACAATCTTGAGTTTCATGCCGCGCTCAAAGTGACCCGAGCAAATGCGCAAGAACGCCACACGATCGCGGTGAGCGGGATCCATATTCGCTTGGATCTTAAAGACAAAGCCGGTCATTTTACCTTCATCAGCATTGACCATGCGGCCTGCTGCGGCTTGTGCGCGCGGCGGCGGCGCAATCGCGGCCATCGCATCAA
>CANHDS010000138.1 GCA_947459465.1 Burkholderiaceae bacterium
CACGATCTTGGCTGAGGATCTGACTGTCGTAAGGGCTAAGTCCGTATTCGGATTGCCACTGGGCGCGGAGCGTTGCTGGTAATGCAGGCATACCAGCACGAATTTCTTCAATCCAATCCGAATGGATAACGAGTGGCAATAAATCAGGATCCGGAAAATACCGATAATCTTGAGCATCTTCTTTGCTGCGCATGCTCCGTGTCTCTTGAAGATCGGGATCATACAAGCGCGTTTCTTGGATTACTGTGCCGCCATCTTCAATGAGCTCAATTTGGCGACGCACTTCATAATGAATTGCTTCCTCTAAGAATCGGAAAGAATTTAAATTCTTAATCTCGCAGCGTGTCCCAAACTCAGTCTGTCCCATCGGTCGCACCGATACATTGGCGTCGCATCGAAACGAGCCTTCTTGCATATTGCCGTCACATACTCCTAACCACACCACTAAGCTATGAAGGGTCTTCGCATAAGCAACCGCCTCGGCGGCACTGCGCATCACCGGCTCGGTCACAATCTCTAAAAGTGGGGTACCGGCTCGATTTAAGTCAATTCCACTCGCAGGCTCATCATGGGGTCCAGTAAAGTTCTCATGAACGGATTTACCAGCATCCTCCTCTAAGTGGGCCCGCGTTAACTCCACAACCTTCGTCTGTCCATCAACCACGATTTCAATTTGTCCACCGACCACCACCGGAATCTCATATTGACTAATTTGATAGCCTTTAGGTAAATCAGGGTAAAAATAATTTTTTCTAGCAAAAATACTGCGCGGGGAAATTTGAGCGCCAATTGCCAAACCAAAACGAATCGCATGCTCAACCGCTTGGCGATTTAGGACCGGTAATACGCCCGGCAATGCTAGATCAACTGCACACGCTTGTGTATTTGGCGCGGCCCCAAATTGCGTACTCGCTCCGCTAAATATTTTGGATTGCGTTAAGAGCTGGGTATGCGTCTCAAGACCGATAACAATTTCCCACTTCATCATGCCACCCCTTCGGGTCTGCGCAGATGCCAGTCGCTAACTTGCTGATACTGGTGTGCAACTTGCAATAGGCGAGCCTCGGAAAAATAATTTCCAATCAATTGCATTCCGATAGGCAATCCATCGCTTGAGAAACCGCAAGGGGCACTCATGGCTGGCAGACCAGCCAAATTAGCCGACAGGGTATAGATATCCTCTAGATACATCTGCAATGGATCGTTAGTCTTTTCACCTAGACCCCAGGCAACATCTGGAGTTACGGGTCCTAGGATCACATCGCACTGGGTAAAGGCCTGCGCAAAGTCAGCCGCAATGATGCGACGAATTTTCTGGGCTTGCAGATAATAAGCATCGTAATAGCCATGCGACAAAACATAGCTCCCAATCAAAATCCGTCGCTTGACCTCTGCACCAAAGCCTTCACTACGGGAACGTTGATACATCTCTAACAAATCAGAGTAATTACTGGCACGATGTCCATAACGTACCCCGTCGTAGCGACTCAAGTTACTCGATGCTTCAGCGGGAGCCAAGACGTAATAGACCGGGATCGATAGCTGGGTTTTAGGCAGACTTACTTCGGTAACAACAGCACCCAAGGACTGGAGCTGTTCTTTGGCAGCTAGTACTGCTTGTGCAACATCTTGTGAAAGACCTTTTGCAAAAAATTCTTTGGGCAAACCAATGCGCAACCCTAACAGAGGTTTTTTAGCATCTTCGCCCGACCAAGCTTGATTGAGAAAACGTCCATAGTCTTCGCCACTATCAACAAGGGATGTTGAGTCGCGCGAATCATGCATCGACATCGCGCTTAATAAGAGGGCGCAATCATCAGCCGTTTTACCAATGGGTCCCGCTTGATCTAACGACGAAGCATAAGCAATCATGCCGTAGCGTGAGACTCGTCCATAGGTCGGTTTAATGCCAGTCAACCCACAAAAAGCAGCAGGCTGCCGAATCGATCCGCCGGTATCGGTTCCCGTAGCAATTGGCGCCAAACCAGCAGCAACCGCGACAGCCGAGCCGCCTGAAGAGCCGCCAGAGACTCGCTTTGTATTCCAAGGGTTTAGGGCGGGGCCAAATGCAGAGTTCTCATTGGATGAGCCCATCGCAAACTCGTCCATATTGGTTTTGCCAAGACACACCATGCCGGCAGCCTGAGGCTGATCATCGTCTGGTAAGCCTAATGCCGCTACCACCGTCGCATCAAAAGGGCTTTTATAACCAGCCAGCATTTTGGACGCTGCGGTTGTCGTCCAATGTTTCGTGACAAAAACGTCTTTGTGCGCAATCGGGATCCCAGTTAAAGGCCCTGCCAATCCCTCCGAGATCAATTGATCAGCGTGCCTAGCCTGCGCTCGGGTTTGGTCCGGCAAAACATCCAGATACGCATTTAAATGCTGGTATTTTGTCATGCGCCCAAGAAAGAACTCGCACAGTTCCAGACTTGATATTTCCTTATTAATCAATGCCTTAGATATAGCCCGTAAGGTTTGCTGATGCCAATTCATTCGATTACCCTCGGCACCAAAAAATAACCCTCAGCTTGTGCGGGTGCATTTGCCATGTTTAATTCACGAACATTGACCTCCGTGCATGCGTCCTTGCGCAAGGGCTGAGCCAAATCTTCAATAAATAAAATGGGGTGTGGCAAGGGCTCAATCTGGTCGGTATTGACCGCTTGCATTTGCTCAACTAAAGCAAAAATGGCCTTGAGTTGAGGCAGCATCGCCTCGGCCTCCAAGGCACTTAATTCCAAGCGCGAGAGCTTCGCTATACGGTGAACTTCATTTATATCCATGGGGTGCTAGAGTATCATTTCATCTTTGTACTAATTAATATTTCTATTTTCCCACTTACATTATGTTTGGTCTCTTTCGCAGCTATTTTTCTAATGACCTAGCCATCGACCTAGGTACCGCAAATACCTTAATTTATATGCGTGATAAGGGCATTGTCTTGGATGAGCCCTCCGTTGTTGCTATCCGCCAAGAAGGCGGTCCGAACGCCAAAAAAACCATTTTGGCGGTTGGTCGCGAAGCGAAAAGCATGTTGGGTCGTGTGCCCGGAAACATTGAGGCAATTCGTCCCATGAAAGATGGTGTGATCGCCGACTTCACCATCACCGAGCAAATGCTCAAACAATTTATCAAAATGGTTCATGAAAGTAAGCTACTAAAACCCAGTCCCCGAATCATCATTTGCGTTCCTTGTGGCTCTACACAAGTTGAGCGTCGCGCGATTCGCGAATCAGCTTTGGGTGCAGGCGCCTCTCAAGTATTTTTAATTGAAGAACCAATGGCGGCTGCAATTGGTGCGGGCCTGCCAGTTTCCGAAGCAGCTGGC
>CANHDS010000139.1 GCA_947459465.1 Burkholderiaceae bacterium
AGAGTTGATTCCCCGGGAGTTGCGCGATCCCTTGAATGGTTTAATTACCATTCAAGCGGTGGAGCTCTCTCCCGATCTCGCCCATGCGAAGGTGTATTTCACGGTCTTAGCTGGTGACCCCCAATACGCGCTGGGATCCTTACAAGAAAAGGCAGGTTATCTGCATTCTTTACTCTTTAAACGAATGCATACCCATACTGTACCCACTTTGCATTTTGTATTTGATACCTCGGTTGAGCGAGGCGCAGAGATGTCGCGATTAATTGATCAGGCATTGGGCTCAAAGCCTAATTAATTGTGATGGCACAACGAATTGATGGGGTCGTCTTACTAGACAAACCTAATGGCATGAGCTCGCAGGGCGCGGTAACCGCGGTTAAGCGCTATTTTCAGGCAGAAAAGGCAGGCCATACCGGTACCTTAGATCCGATGGCGACTGGTTTATTACCCATTTGTTTGGGCGAGGCCACCAAATACTCACAAGATCTTTTGGATGCTGATAAGACCTATATCGCAACCCTGCGCTTTGGAATCGAAACCGATACTGGTGATGCCGAGGGACAAATATTAAGCGAGCGATCAACTGCTGAAGTCGTTGATGATTTGATGGCTAAGTCACTATTCGAAGTGATCTTACCTAAGTTCACAGGTGAAATTGAGCAAATTCCACCGATGTACTCTGCATTAAAACGCGATGGTAAGCCCCTTTATGAATACGCTCGCTCGGGTGTCGAGATCGAACGTGAGCCCCGAAAAATTACCATATACTCGATTCGCCTTGTAGCAATCCATTGGCCCCAAATCGAGATTGAAGTCCACTGCAGTAAGGGAACCTACATTCGGGTCTTGGCGCAAGATATTGGCAGTGCATTAGGCTGTGGCGCGCATTTGAGCGCATTAAGACGTACCAAAGTTGGTCACCTTAGTCTGGAGCAAGGCTGTACTCTAGAAACCCTTGAAAATACTCCCAAGGTATTGTTACCAGTCGATGCTTTATTACAAACCTTACCTGAGTTGACAGTCGATGATCAACAGGCCAAGCGCCTGGAGATGGGTCAGCGCGTACCATGTGCACTCAATCGAGCGAGTCAGTGGGCCAATTCTTTATTTCGGATTTATCGCAGTCAAGCCTTACCGCAAAACTTTATTGGCACTGCGGATTGGCGCTCGGGCGTTTTACACCCCCGACGGTTTATTGCCCAACGGCTTCTGAACCAAAACTAATTTATCTTTTTGTAAAGCAACTCATGACCAAACGCGCACTTCGTAATATCGCCATCATCGCCCACGTTGACCATGGCAAAACCACTCTTGTTGATCAACTCTTACGACAGTCTGGAACCTTTCGTTCTAACGAAAAGATCTCCGAACGCATCATGGATTCCAATGATCTCGAGAAAGAGCGTGGCATCACCATCTTGGCTAAAAACTGCGCCGTGGAGTATGAGGGTACGCATATCAATATTGTGGATACCCCAGGACATGCAGACTTTGGTGGTGAGGTTGAACGCGTTCTATCGATGGTCGATGGCGTATTGCTGTTAGTGGATGCCGTTGAAGGCCCGATGCCCCAAACCCGGTTTGTGACCAAGAAAGCGCTTGCTTTGGGTTTAAAGCCGATTGTCGTTATCAATAAGGTGGATCGCCCTGGGGCCCGCTGTGATTACGTGATTAATGCAACCTTTGAGCTCTTTGATAAATTGGGTGCAACCGAAGAGCAGTTGGACTTCCCAGTCATTTATGCCTCGGGCTTAAATGGCTATGCCGGTACTGACGAGAATGTGCGCTCTGGCGATATGCGCCCATTATTTAATGCAGTTCTTACGCATGTTCCTGTGCGTGATGATGAAGTCAATGCCCCGTTGCAGTTGCAGATTTCATCGATTGATTACAGTAACTATGTGGGCAAAATTGGTGTGGGCCGAATTCGGCGCGGCAAAATTAAACCCGGTACGGATGTGGTCTGCATCAATGGCCCAGATGGCACACCCTTTAAGGGGCGCATCAATCAAGTACTGAAGTTCAAAGGCCTTGAGCGCGAAGTGGTCGATGAAGCAATTGCAGGGGACATTGTTTTAGTAAATGGCATTGAAGATTTAGCGATTGGTACCACGATCTGTGCTCCCGATCAAATTGATGCTTTACCGATGCTCAAGATTGACGAGCCAACGCTCACTATGAACTTCATGGTAAATACAAGCCCTCTGGCTGGTCGCGAGGGGAAGTTCGTTACCAGTCGGCAGATTCGGGAGCGCTTGGATCGCGAACTCAAGTCCAATATGGCATTACGCGTACGCGATACCGATGACGATACCGTGTTTGAGGTATCGGGTCGTGGTGAGCTCCACCTCACCATTTTGGTTGAGAACATGCGACGGGAAGGCTATGAGTTAGCGGTGTCAAGACCTCGTGTGGTGTTTCATGAAGAAGATGGCGTGAAGTTAGAGCCGTACGAGAACCTCACGGTGGATGTGGAGGATGCGACGCAGGGTGGGGTAATGGAAGAGTTGGGTAAGCGTAAAGCCGAACTGCTCGATATGGTGAGCGATGGGAAAGGTCGTACGCGTCTAGAGTATCGGGTTCCAGCGCGAGGCTTGATTGGCTTTCAGGGGGAGTTTATGACTCTCACTCGTGGTAATGGACTCATGAGTCATAACTTTGATTCGTATGGACCCGTCAAAGAAGGCATTTTAGGTGAGCGCCACAATGGCGTTCTGATCAGTCAAGATGATGGTGATGCAGTTGCTTATGCATTGTGGAAGCTACAAGATCGGGGGCGTATGTTTGTTTCCCCTGGCGACCCGCTTTATGAGGGCATGATTATTGGGATTCATAGTCGCGACAATGATTTAGTTGTCAATCCGATTAAAGGAAAGCAGCTCACCAACGTGCGCGCCTCTGGGACGGATGAAGCGGTGCGCCTCGTACCGCCAGTACAACTTACCTTGGAATACGCCGTGGAATTTATTGCTGACGATGAGTTAGTAGAGGTGACCCCCAAGAGTATTCGCTTACGCAAGCGCTTTCTGAAAGAGCATGAGCGTAAGAAGGCCTCGCGCGAGGAAGTGTAAGTCTTTCATTCCCCTTAATAAAAATGTAGTAACATTGCTACATTTACTGGATTGGGGGGAATGAAATGCCAAAGACCTTATCAAGCCGAGAATTTAATCAAGACACCAGCGGTGCCAAGAAAGCCTGTCAATCAGGCCCGGTATTTATCACGGACCGAGGCAAGCCCTCGCATGTATTGATGCGCTACGAAGACTATCAACGCGTCATTGGTCAGCAAAAAACCATCCTTGATCTTGTGGGTATGCCTGGATTAGCCGA
>CANHDS010000140.1 GCA_947459465.1 Burkholderiaceae bacterium
AAGATGGACACAAAAACAATGGATTGGTAGGCCTTCTTTTAACTGAATGATGGAATGCAAAAGGCCCCGACGTTCAAACCGGTAGGCTGAGATATCGTAATTATCGCCCTTGTGCAATGGAAACTTCGAAAGGATGGCGTTGCCATGGTGACCATGACGATACTCGGCATTTTTTCCATAATGCCAGTCTGCATAAAAGCCATCTGCCAGAAAATGAGTGATCTCATGTTTAGGCCAGGTGGCTAAGCGCTTCTGACGACGTAAGTTCTCCTGTTGCAATTCTTGAATAAAAATTAAATCGGGATGCTGAGACCTCAAGCGCTGACGCAAACGATAGACGGTGGAGTCAATTTTCAGGGGGGACATCCCTTTATGCATATTAATCGTGATGACCCGTAAGCCTGAACCAGGCTGGATCGCACTAGGATGAATGCTGTTGGCGTCGAATGCGCGCATGATAAATTTCAGTTTGAACGAGCTCTTCGCACTGCATGCATTTATTACAAATCGATGCCTCTTGGCGCAACTCCTCAATGGAGTTAATTGCATGAGTTGCCAAGTACTCTCGCAAATCTTCATCCCATATTTGGTTACATAGACATATGACATCAGCCATAGCGTCAATGATACCGAATTACTTAGCTTTTAATTGCAGAAAAGCAATTGCCTCGGGAATGGTGGTAACAACGGTGATGTAGGAAAAATGACGCTCAATTAAAAAGCCGTCATCAAACTGCTGTTGAGCAAATTGAAGGAGTGAGTCATAAAAACCATTCAAGTTCACAATCAGAATTGGTTTACTGTATGCCTTGACATGATTACCAGTCCACACCTCAAACAACTCTTCAATCGTGCCGATACCGCCCGGAAGAACCACAAATACATCCGAGAGATCAATCATCATTTCTTTACGGGCAACCATACTTTCGACAACATAAAGCTCTGCCAGATTTTGAATCACAGCCTCTGCTTCGGTCAAAAAACTAGGAATGATGCCAATCACATTTCCATGGGAGGCCAAAGCACCTCGGGCTAGGTCACCCATGAGACCTCCACCTCCACCCCCAAAAACAAGTCGCCAGCCATGCTTGGCAATTTCGGAGCCCAACTGGCTGCTGGCATTCGACCAAGCCGGATTTAAACCGAGTCGAGATCCACAAAAGACACAAACAGTGATTGACATCACATCATTGTGCCACCGAGACCCCGGTGGGATTGATTGTTAGAATCGATAGAGTCTTCTTATTGATAGTTGCCTATGAGCTCAACGTTTTTGGATGCCTTTGCACTCTTAGCCCATCTTGATGCGGCTATCGTACGCATTGTCATCACTTCTTTACAAGTTAGCATCACAGCGTTGATATTAGGAACCCTGGTGGGGCTCCCTCTGGGGGCTTGGCTGGCTACTGAAGAGTTTGCAGGCAAGCGGGTTGCAATCGTCATCCTAAACAGCCTAATGGGGATTCCGACGGTGATTGTGGGTGTTTTGGTGTACTTGATTTTGTCAAGAAGCGGCCCCTTTGGGGAATGGGGCTGGTTATTTACGGTTAAAGGAATGATCGTAGCTCAGTTTTTTATCACCACCCCGTTAATAGCGGCGCTTAGCCGCCAATTGCTCGAGGACTCTTGGAAGATCCACCGGGATACCTTTATGGCCTTGCGCCTACCTTATTTTTCCCGTCTGAAATGGTTGATTTGGGATTGCCGTTTCTCACTCACGATCGCGATTCTGGCTGGCTTTGCTCGTGCAATCTCGGAGGTCGGGGCCGTGATGATCGTTGGCGGCAATATTGATCGAGTAACCCGTACCATGACCACTGCGATTGCACTTGAAACCAGCAAGGGCGATCTTGCCTTTGCATTATCTCTGGGTATCGTCCTGCTTGGCATTGTGATATTGGCAAATATATTCATATTTGTAGTTCGACAGGTTGCGGAGCGGCGGTATGGATAAATTACTGAATCTGCATAATGTTGAGGTCATCCGAGATGGGCGCACCATTTTGCAATCCGATGATCTCCATATTCCATTAACAGGCATTACCGCCCTAATTGGCCCTAATGGCGCTGGTAAAACAACCTTATTACGCTTAATCCATGGCTTGATTGAGCCCTCGATTGGTCAATGTGAGCGCCCCTTTGCGCCCCACGAAAGTGCGCTGGTCTTTCATTACACACCAATGCTTAAGGCGACCGTTCGTGAGCACCTTACCTTATTGAGAGATACCGATCGAACCATTCGTGATGAGGCAATTGATGAGGCCCTGCAATCGGTTGGGATTGCCCATTTGGCCAATAATCCTGCACAACGTCTCTCCGCTGGAGAACGTCAAAAGCTGTGCTTTGCGCGCGCCCGCTTACAAAACCCAAAATTAGTTCTTCTTGACGAGCCAACCGCTAATCTAGATCCCAACGCAAGCGATGACGTTGAGCAAATGATTATTCAGCTGGCCAAAGATGGAAAAGCCATTTTATTTGCTTCCCACAATATGGCCCAGGTTAAGCGTTTGGCAACTAACTTGATCTTTATGCAAGACGGCAAAATTCTTGAAATGTGCTCCCCTGATGACTTCTTTAAAAACCCTCAGACCAAAGAGGGCTCCCAGTTTCTTGCCCGAGAATTTATTGCACAATAAGTAGATCGCTCAATATTAGGAGACCTTATGCGACTCATCAGCTCAAGTTTTCAAGATGGTGGAGTAATTCCAGGTCAGTATGCGTTTTGTATTCCCAATGATCGTGGGCATGTGTGTCTTGGGTCCAACCATAATCCCCATTTGCGGTGGGAGGATGTTCCCACTGGCACCCAATCGTTCGCCTTGATTTGTCATGATCCCGATGTTCCCTCTAAACCCGATGATGTCAATCAAGAGGGTAAAACAGTCCCTGCCTCTCTTCCTCGTATTGATTTCTTTCACTGGGTCATGGTGGATATTCCTAAAACGATCACTGAAATCCCTGCTGGTCACTACTCAACCGAAGTGATCCCCCGTGGCAAACCTGGTCCTGGAACGCACCATGGAGCCCAACACGGGATTAATGATTACACGGCATGGTTTTCTAGTGATGCAGACATGAAGGGAAATTATTATGGCTATGACGGCCCATGCCCCCCCTGGAATGACAGCATCTGGCATCACTATATTTTCACGGTCTACGCCCTTAATACTTCTTCGTTAGGTCTGGGTAGCACCTTTGATGGCAAGACCGCTCTAGCGGCTATACAGCGTCATATCTTGGGTAGCGCTCAGATCACGGGCCGTTACACCCTCAATCCTTCCGTCAAATAAAAAATCCCCAAGGGAGGCTTGGGGATTCTTCTGAACGA
>CANHDS010000141.1 GCA_947459465.1 Burkholderiaceae bacterium
AGCCAGTGGCACCTTGCCAAACTCCCGACGTACCAAACGCAATGGGGAAATCTGACTTAAGGTCAAGATTGGTGGGCCAGCAAAACCAAAGAGTAATAAGAGTGCAAATACAATGCTCCAGACTGCGGGCCACGCCGATGGCAAAGGAAGACGAGTTTGAATGAATCCGCCCAAAAGTTGCATCAAGGCCTCTTGAGCAAACCAACCGATCAACCCTCCAAGAATAGTTGCCAACACTCCGATTAAAGTGAGGATATAAACCTGTTTGCGCAAGATCTGTCCTTGGCTTGCACCAAAGCATTTCCACACTGCACAACTATCTGCTTGCTTGAGAACGTAACGCCTAGCTGCAAGCGCAATTGCTAAAGCACAAATCAAGGCAGTCATTAAAGCTACCAGCGATAAGAAGCGCTCTGCACGCTCGAGGGTTTTACGCATGACCGGCTGAGCATTCTCCAATGACTCAATCCGAATACCTCGCAATTTTTGTTGCTCGATGTGATTGAGGGCCCAATCTTGATAGTCCCGAATTTGGGTATCGGTTCCAGATAAAAGTAAGCGATAAGTAACGCGACTACCAAAACCAATTAGACCAGTGCTGGCTAAATCATCGATACCGATCATGGCTCGGGGCGCAAAGTTCATGAAGGCTGCACCACGATCGAGCTCACGCACAATCACTGCATCAATCCGAAATTGACGATCGCCGATGCTCAGCGAATCACCTAACTTTGCACGCAAGGAAATTAATACAGCGGGGTCAACCCAAACGGTATTTTTGGGTGGCATTCCCGTAACTTCTTGAATCGATCGCTCATCCACCCTGCCGTCATTGACTTCACGACTAATTTGCAATTGGCCTCTGAGGGGATAGAGGGCGCTCACTGCTTTTAATGAACTTAATTTACTTTCCCCGCCATGGCTCACCATGCTTGGAAATACCACCGTTTGAGCAATGTTTAGGTTTCGCGACTTAGCTGCCTCCAGTAACGCAGGTGGAATGGGCTGATCTGCAGCAATTAATACATCAGCCGCCAGTAGTGTTCGGCCATCGATTTCAAAGCTCCGCTGAAGGCGATCAGCTAGGAAGCTAACGCTGGAGAGTGCAGCAACTGAGAGCACAAGCGCGATAAAGAGCCAAAAGAGCTCCTTCGCACGCAGCTCTTTTAAGAGCATCTGCATATTTATTAAATGCTAGGCACCTGACCACCATCCACCCGAATTACGGATCCGGTAATGTATGAAGCGTTATGACTGGCCAAAAATGCCGCTGTATCGCCGTACTCTTTTGGGTCTCCATAACGACCAGCCGGAATCGTTTTTAGGCTGGCGCTCACGACGGCATCATATGTAATGTTCTCACGCTTAGCTCGAGCCTCATCAAGTTGGCGCAAGCGATCGGTCGCCACTCGACCAGGCATGATGACATTCACGGTCACGCCATCAGCTGCTACCTCAGCAGCTAAGGTTTTAGACCATGCGAGTAATGCAGCTCGTAAGGTATTCGAAATCGCCAAATTACGAATTGGTACGATTGCTCCAGAGGTGGTACTCGTAATAATCCGGCCCCATCGACGCTCCCGCATTCCCGGCAAGACCCGATCGGTTATTTTCATGAGGGATAAAACCATCTCCTGAAAGCTTTTTTGCCACAACTGTGGATCCTGGCCACTCGCTGTTGTTGGTGGCGGTCCACCGGTGTTGTTGATCAGGATATCGATTGGACCCAGCTGGCCTTCAATCGTTTGAACGTGACCATCAATTGCATTGAGATCCGCCAAATCCCAATTCAGGGCGAGTGCCTTACCACCAACGGACTCAATCATCTTGACCGTCTGCGCTAGGCCTTCAGCGTTTCGACCGGTCACCGCAACGTTTGCACCCTCGCGTGCCAGTGAATACGCCATTGCTTGCCCTAAACCACGGCTCGAAGCGAGTACTAAAGCGGTTTTTCCTTTAATTCCTAGATCCATCCTCTATCCCCTATTGTTGTTTTACTTAGTGGTTGACTTCATCTGAACCAACGGCTTTGGCAGGTTCTTTGTTCCTGCATCCAAATCTGCTTCATAGCGCTGCAAGATAGTGGCAAAGGCCTGCTGCAAACCATTAGCTAAGGTACTGGGACGATTATCCTTTAAAGGTACACGCTGCGTATACAGGTTACTCATTAAGATCGGATTTTGGCCACCGGTCGACAAAACAGTGAGATAAAAATGGATACTAACAACGGCTTCCGGTTGGTTTCGATAATCCCCATAAAGTTCAGTGACATTAATTTGTAGAGCGTAATACGGAAAAAAAGTATTGCTCTGATTGACTGCCGCCTTAAAGATATTGGCATCGCTAATCCATTGGCGCGTCGCATTACTTACCATCTCAGCAGGAGTGGATATATACCCGTTATAGAAATCCTTTTCGTAACGTTGATCCGCTAAGCGATAAACCATGGATTTGCCATCAAATGGTCCATTGACCGATACCGGGCCTACCTTTAACCAAAAATCAGTGTTGGGCTTACGAGGCTCGCCAGTGCGTTTTGGGTCAATCAACCAGGTACTGGTCTCAAGATTGGATCGAGTGGGGGCACATGCCACTAATACAGCAATACCAGTGCACAGCAACAAGGCTCGCGTAGTACGACGTAATGAAATACTCATGGTTGGACTCCAGTTTGGGGCAAGGCAATACGTGGTGGGGGATCGCCCCAAACCATGCTGCTGGGATAACGGCTAGCAACTTTCGCTAAATCATTTAACTGATCGGTAATTTGTTTGAGATTATCGATCGAGGTAATGGTGTCGCCTTGCATGCTCGATAAGGTTTGACGAAGAATAACCGTCGTAGCAATCACTTCGCGCATTAAGAGCTCGAGTTCAGTCTTATTGGCGACTTCATCAATGCGTCCCAATAAAACATTTAAACGCTCAACCGATTTAGTAATACCTGAATTACCTTTACCATCACCACCAATGATGGTGTTGAGATTAGACAATAGCAGGTCAAATTTTTTCTGGGTTTCTGCTAAGTTCATCTCGCCCAAGTTATCCAATACTTTACGAATGCCTGAGAAAAATATGTCAGTCTGACTGGGCAAAGAATCAATCACCAAATACTCTGGCTTCCAGTTGTATGGAAGCGTTTTGTAATTGTTCATATCGCGCACATAATCAAGTTCAATATAATTCACGCCAGTAATGCCTTGGCTCTTCACTCGAGCACGTAAGTCCTTTGGCAACTGCTTATTAGGTCCTAATAATTTTTCTTCATCACCATCAATCAGCATGCGTATCACTACATATTCTTTTCGCTCCGGG
>CANHDS010000142.1 GCA_947459465.1 Burkholderiaceae bacterium
AGCCCGGCATCCCGCAGCTTAAGATAAATTTCCCGAGATAACTGCTCATTTTCAGGACTATCAGTCGTGTAGTAATGATCAAAGGAAATTAAAAAGTGATCGAAATCTCGCTTGTGCTCATGCCACACCTTATCGATTAGCTCTTTGGGGCTAATCCCTTCTTTTTCTGCCCGCAGCATGATGGGAGTGCCATGGGTATCGTCGGCTCCTACATAATGTAGCTCATGACCACGCATTCTCTGAAATCGGACCCAAATATCCGTTTGTACGTATTCCACCAGATGACCAATATGAATTTGGCCATTCGCGTAAGGCAGGGCGGAGGTTACGAGCAGTTGACGCATATCAATCTTTTTTATTAAACATTGATTTTAGACTGCGGTTAAAGTGTATGGTGAGATACCGTTGGGTATCGATGATGGCTAAGGATTAAACCCCCGATGAGTAGTACTTCAAAATCTACAATTGTGATGACCAATGCCTCGGTACCTGTGGTTCATGAGGTTGCGATTATTGACGAGCTAGGGCGTCAAAAGAGTACCTTTATTCCAGGGGAGCGCTCACTCACGATCTATTTGGATAAACGAGAGGTTGTGACGCTCATGACCTTAGGCTCTGCACCAGAAGCCTTGGTACTGGGTTATTTGCGTAACCAGCGACTGGTGGAGTCTGCGGATGATATTGAGAGCATTCAGGTCGATTGGGAAACCGATTCGGCAGCGGTTAAGACCCGCAGAAGTACGGTCGATATTGATGCGATCACCAGTAAGCGCGTTGTGACCACGGGCTGTGGTCAAGGAACGATGTTTGGTGGACTCATGGAGGACATGGCCCAGATACGGTTACCTGAAGGCCCCAAACTTCACCAAGCGGCGATTGTTGATCTCCTGGAACAAATTCGGGCACACGAGACTATCTACAAGAAAGCAGGTTCGGTCCACGCATGCGCAGTTTTTGAGCGCGTTGGTGAGGATCAAGTCAAGCTTCTACACCTAATTGAAGATGTGGGACGGCACAACGCGGTCGACTCTATTTCGGGCCTACTCTGGTTGGCTAAGCGCCATGGTGAGGACTTAATCTTTTTCACGACCGGGCGCTTAACCTCTGAGATGGTAATTAAGGGGGCCCAGATGGGCATTCCCTTTTTACTCACCCGCTCTGGGGTCACGCAGATGGGATTGGAGCTAGCCAGAAAGACCCACCTAACCCTGCTATCTCGATGCTCTGGGAAGCACTTTGAAATCTACAACGCCCCGGAGCGTGTGGTTTTTCAGACACCGTCGTCTTAAAAATAAGCGTTTGTGCCCGGTTGGGCTCGAAAGTCTTACAATCCCGCCATGACTATTAAATCTGACCATTGGATCCGCCGTATGGCTGAAGGCGGCATGATTAGCCCCTTTGAGCCTGGCCAAATTCGGACCAACCCTGCCGGGCAAAAAATTGTGAGTTATGGCACTTCAAGCTATGGCTATGACATTCGGTGTGCGGATGAGTTCAAAATCTTTACGAATATCAACAGTACGATTGTTGATCCAAAGCAGTTTGACGAAAAATCATTTGTTGATTTCAAGGGCGATGTTTGCATCATTCCACCTAACTCCTTTGCCTTAGCGAGAACGGTGGAGTATTTCAAGATCCCCCGCAATGTATTAACCATTTGCGTGGGCAAAAGCACCTATGCGCGCTGCGGAATCATTGTGAACGTCACGCCATTTGAGCCTGAATGGGAAGGTTATGTAACTCTGGAGTTTTCGAACACGACTCCGTTACCAGCCAAAATTTATGCGGGTGAAGGTTGCGCGCAAGTCCTTTTCTTTGAGAGCGATGAAGTATGCGGCACCTCCTACAAAGACCGTGGCGGTAAGTACCAAGGCCAACACGGCGTCACTCTGCCAAAAACCTAAGCCACCATGAAATTTCGCTTCCCCATCATCATTATTGATGAAGACTTTCGCTCCGAAAACATTTCCGGTTCTGGCATTCGCGACCTAGCCGTTGCCATCGAGGGTGAGGGAATTGAAGTAATTGGACTGACCAGTTATGGTGATCTCACCTCATTTGCGCAGCAAGCCTCTCGCGCATCCTGCTTCATCTTATCGATTGATGATGAAGAGTTTGATGCAGTGATAGATTCCGAAGATAGTGACCTGCCAGCAATTACCAACTTGCGTTCGTTTGTAGTGGAGGTACGCAAGCGCAATGAGGATATCCCAATCTTTTTATATGGCGAGACCCGTACCTCACGCCATATTCCCAACGATATTCTGCGTGAGTTGCACGGCTTCATTCACATGAATGAAGATACCCCTGAGTTCGTGGCGCGCCATATCATTCGTGAGGCTAAGGTTTATCTTGACTCCCTGGCACCCCCGTTCTTTCGGGCGCTCACCCACTATGCCTCGGAAGGTTCCTATTCATGGCATTGCCCAGGCCATTCCGGTGGTGTTGCGTTTCTCAAAAGTCCTGTTGGTCGAATGTTCCATCAATTTTTTGGTGAGAACATGTTGCGCGCTGACGTTTGTAATGCCGTTGAAGAGCTGGGTCAATTGTTGGATCACACCGGACCGGTGGTGGCGAGTGAACGTAATGCCGCACGTATTTTTAGTGCGGATCACCTTTTCTTTGTTACCAATGGCACCTCGACCTCGAACAAAATTGTTTGGCACTCAACCGTTGCTCCTGGCGACGTCGTTTTAGTGGATCGCAATTGCCATAAGTCGGTGATTCATTCGATCATGATGATGGGCGCAATCCCAGTCTTCTTGATGCCAACCCGAAATCATCTGGGCATTATTGGACCTATCCCGAAAGAAGAGTTTGAGTGGGCCAATATTCAGAAAAAGATTGCGGCGAACCCTTTTATCAAAGATAAAAATGTTGTACCTCGCGTATTAACGATTACGCAAAGTACCTATGATGGGATTGTGTACAACGTCGAGATGATTAAGTCGATGCTCGATGGTAAGGTCGATAGCTTGCATTTTGACGAAGCATGGTTACCGCATGCTGCCTTCCATCCCTTCTATCAAGATATGCATGCAATTGGCCAGCATCGTAAACGTCCACAAAAGAGTTTGTTGTTCTCCACCCAGTCTACGCATAAATTACTTGCTGGCTTATCGCAAGCATCCCAAGTATTGGTTCAAGACGCCCAAGAACGCAAGTTGGATCGAGATTGTTTTAACGAGGCCTACCTGATGCACACCTCGACTAGCCCCCAATACGCAATTATTGCGTCGTGCGATGTATCAGCCGCCATGATGGAGTCGCCAGGAGGCACCACCTTAGTCGAGGAATCGATTGCAGAGGC
>CANHDS010000143.1 GCA_947459465.1 Burkholderiaceae bacterium
CTACAGCCCATGCTTAGAGCCTACTACCAACTGGAGGGGATTTGGGGCGACAAACCCGTTCGGGTCAAGCTATCTGGCGCCAAGAAGCTAGTCAAAGCCAGTGAAGACGCTGGCGACGAATAAGCCATGCGTCTTTGGATTATTGCGGTTGGTCACAAAATGCCAGACTGGGTATCTAAGGCATGTCAGGAATACCAAAAACGGATGCCAAGTGACTGTTCGATTGAGGTGAAGGAACTAAAACCAGATAGTAGTCCTGCCAAAGAAGCGAGCAAAATCATTGCGGCCATTCCCAAGGGTGCTTTAGTAATTGCCTTGGATGAGCATGGTGCTGATCTACGAACTCAAGCGATTGCTGATCATCTCAAAAATTGGCGCACGAATGGTCAGGATATTGCTTTCTTAATTGGGGGTGCAAACGGTCTTGACCCAAGCCTCAAAACAAATGCCTCTCTCACCTGGAAACTATCGAGCCTCACTCTGCCACATGCTTTTGCTCGCCTTGTGATAATCGAGCAACTGTATCGTGCCTGGACTATCCTACAGGGCCATCCCTACCATCGTGAGTGAAAAACTTGCGTGGATTTTTTATGAAACATGACTTTATTTATCTCGCCTCACAAAGCCCGCGCCGTCAAGAGCTGCTCTCGCAAATTGGGGTTCAATTTCAATTACTGCTTCCAACGCCTGATGAAGACACCGAATCTTTAGAGTTAGCTCACGAGAACGAGCGCGCTGGCGACTATACACAACGGGTCACGATTGCTAAAAGTATTGCGGCTATCCAGCGCTGGTATCAACAGCGTCAGGCAGGAGTTGATCTTCCATGGGCTCCGATTCTTTGTGCTGACACCACCGTTAGCCTTCCAAACTCACCTGACCATGAAATCCTTGGAAAACCGCGCGATGAAGAAGATGCGGCGCGGATATTAAGAATCTTAAGTGGTCAAACGCATTGGGTTTACACAGCGGTTGCTATCACTCCTGATCCAGCGGCTATACCCATTTGCACTGTACAAAAATCAGCTATTACATTTTCGGTATTAACCCCGGAGGAAATTGAGTGCTATGTCAGCAGTGGCGAAGCATTTGGGAAGGCTGGTGCCTATGGCATTCAAGGGATGGCCGCTACGTTTATTGAGGAGATTTCTGGAAGCTATAGCGGTATCATGGGACTTCCCTTGTTTGAAACCGCCCAATTATTGCGAGCAGCGCACGTACGATTTGGTTTAAACCGCTCATGAGTCAAGAAATCCTCATCAATATCACCCCGCAAGAAACGCGTGTTGCCTTAATTGAGCAAAATGCTGTTCAAGAACTCCATATTGAGCGCACGCGTCAGCGAGGAATTGTGGGTAATATTTATTTGGCCAAGGTGGCACGGGTCTTGCCTGGGATGCAATCGGCATTTATTGATATTGGCCTAGAGCGTGCAGCATTTATTCACTTTAATGATTTGGGCGAACCGCAACCTGGTGGCCAAATTGAAAAAGTGTTGTTCGAGGGTCAGACTCTCTTGGTACAAGTGCTAAAGGATCCACTGGGCACCAAAGGAGCAAGACTTACTCGTCAAATTAGTATCGCAGGACGCAATTTGGTGTATCTACCGCAAATACATCGGCCGCTGGGCCAAGAGATCCATATTGGGATTTCACAAAAAATTGAGAATCCCGAGGAGCGTGAGACCCTCAAAAATCGCCTCAAGGGCCTTATTCCAGCAGATGAATCGGGAGACATTATTGTTCGCACCAGTGCTGAGCAGGTCAGTGATGAAACCTTAATTTCAGATCTGCAATATTTACGAACCACCTGGCAACAAATCGCTCAACGCGCCAAGGAAAAAGCAGCTCCCGCACTGCTTCATCAAGACTTAAATCTAGCGGAACGGGTATTGCGAGATATGGCTGGTCCCGAGACTAATCAGATTCGAATTGATTCGGCAGAGAACTTTGAACGTTTGACACAATTTACACAGATGTTTATGCCACAACTGAGCTCCAAGCTAACTCTCTATCGAGGTGAGCGCGCCCTCTTTGACCTCTTTGATATTGATTCTGAAATTAATAAAGCCTTGGGTCGGCGTGTGGATCTTAAGTCGGGCGGCTATCTCATGATTGATCAAACCGAATCAATGACCACGATTGACGTGAACACTGGTAGTTTTGTGGGAGCTCGTAATTTAGACGATACCGTATTTAAAACGAATTTAGAAGCCGCTCAAGCGATTGCCCGTCAATTACGCTTACGTAACTTAGGCGGCATCATCATTATTGATTTCATTGACATGACGCAGAGCGACCATCAAGAGGCGGTTCTAAGCGAGCTTAAGAAGAATTTGGCGCGCGATCATGTACGCACGAATGTGAATGATTTCTCATCACTTGGACTCATTGAGATGACTCGTAAGCGTACTCGCGAGTCTTTATCCCATATTCTCTGCGAGCCTTGTTCTTCGTGTAGCGGTAAAGGTGAGATCAAAACTCCACAAACGATTTGTTACGAAATCTTGCGTGAGATTGTGCGTGAACACCGCCAATTTAATCCCAAAGAGTTCCGAATTGTTGCGTCTCCCGACGTCATTGACTTGTTTCTCGAAGAAGAAAATCAATTTTTAGCGATGCTCGGCGACTTTATTCAAAAGCCAATTCGCCTCCAAGCTGAGGCTGGCTTTAAGCAAGAGCAATACGATATTGTTCTGAATTAATGCGCTTCGCTAAACTGTAATCGATGTAGGCTTGCATATAACCCATTCTTTGCAATCAACTCACGGTGTGGGCCATATTCCACGATCTCGCCATGGTCAAGTACCGCAATTTTGTCGGCATGCTCAATGGTCGATAAACGATGGGCAATAACCAGAGTAGTTCTGCCAGCCATCAATCGTTCGAGCGCTTCCTGAACCTGTCGCTCAGACTCCGAATCCAAAGCGGAAGTCGCCTCATCCAGAATCAGAATGGGTGCATCTTTATAAATCGCACGCGCAATGGCTAGGCGTTGCCGCTGACCGCCGGACAAGCGATTGCCGTTATCTCCAATTAGAGTATCGATCCCATTGGGCAGCTCGGAAAGTAAATTTGATAAATTGGCTGCTTCTAATGCTTCGATCACGCGGCCACGATCAATACCCTCTTCGGCACTCGAACCATAAGCGACATTCGCAGCAATCGTGTCATTAAATAGAATCACGTCTTGACTAACAAAGGCGATTTGTTTACGTAAATCCGTTAAAACAATCTCCTCGATCGGAATTTGATCAAGCACGATCCGTCCAGATTTAGGGTGATAAAAACGTGGCAATA
>CANHDS010000144.1 GCA_947459465.1 Burkholderiaceae bacterium
AGCTCGCTCTATTTGAACTGGTGGCCGAGGAGCATCTCTGGGATCCGACCTACATTATTGATTATCCGATCGAAGTAAGCCCCTTGGCGCGCGAGTCCGATACTCGCAAAGGAGTTACTGAGCGCTTTGAGCTTTTTGTTACGGGTCGTGAAATTGCCGAGGGCTTTTCAGAACTGAATGACGCCGAAGATCAGGCTGAACGTTTTCGTAAGCAAGTGGCGCAAAAGGATGCTGGCGATGAAGAGGCGATGTATTTTGACCATGACTTTATTCGAGCGCTTGAGTACGGCATGCCCCCCACTGGAGGTTGTGGTATTGGAATCGACCGATTGGTGATGTTACTTACCGACGCGCCGAATATTCGTGATGTGATCTTATTTCCTCATTTACGTCGGGAAGACGAATAAAGCTACTACCCTTTCAAGCGGGTACTTTTTGCAACTCGCTCATAAAATCCGTCTGGTTTATTTTTAACCCACTCAATAAAGCGCTGCATCTGCGGTTGTTGGCGAATGGCTTCTGCCGAGTTCAAGCGCCTGGCCAACTCCGTCTCAGTAAATAAAGCATGGATCTGGCGATGGCAAATCCGATGCAAATACTGGGTTTCTCTCCCACCCTTTGAGCGTGGAATGAGGTGATGGGCATCCATTTGAGCGGGAGGAATCTCACGCTCACAAATCGGGCAAATGATTGGTGCTGGAATCAGCGCTTCGGCTTCTATTGAAGCAATTTGTTTCTGGCGGATTCGGCCTACCATCAATCAGCGCTAGTGATTTTCTTTGGCGTGATTGATCGAATACTTGGGGATTTCAATCACTAAATCTGTTTTAGCCACAATGGCCTGGCACGATAATCGGGATTGCGGAGACAGCCCCCAGGCACGATCGAGCATATCTTCTTCATTTTCATCAGGCTCATTGAGACTTGCAAAACCTTCGCGAACAATCACATGACACGTGGTACATGCGCACACCATATCGCACGCATGTTCAATTTCAATATCATTTGCGAGTAAAGTCTCGCAAATACTAGTCCCTGGCTCAGTATCAATCACTGCGCCATCAGGACAGTATTCAGAGTGTGGCAACACAACGATTTGGGTCATTACATCAATCTCAAGGTTTAAATTTCAGCAACATTTTTACCAGTCAGCGCTCGCTGAATACTGGCGTTCATGCGTTTTTCGGCAAACGAATCAGTAGTCTTAGCGGCTTTTTCAATCGCTTTGTGCAAAACATCACTATTTGTTTCTGATTCTAAAAGGGTTTGTAGCTGGGTCATCTCTTTACGAATCAGAGCGCGCTCAACATCAGTTAGTAAATTACCATCCTCTTGCAATGCTGCACTTACAGCCTCTAACAAGCGCTTTGCTTCAACCTGCTCCTCGCGTAAGGCGCGGGCCCGCATATCCTCACCAGCCGCCTGAAATCCATCTTGCAACATGCGTGCAATCTCAGAATCACTGAGCCCATACGACGGCTTGATTTCAATGGATGCCTGAACCCCAGAACTCTGCTCAATGGCATGAACGGATAAGAGCCCATCTGCATCAACCTGAAACGTGACTCGAATACGCGCTGCACCGGCGACCATCGGCGGGATACCCTTTAGCTCAAACCGCCCTAGGGATCGGCAAGCGTCTACCACCTCCCGTTCCCCCTGCACAATATGTAGTGATAGACCAGTCTGACCATCTTTAAAGGTCGTGAAATCTTGTGCCCTAGCGACAGGAATTGGCGTATTGCGCGGAATAATTTTTTCTACGAGTCCGCCCATAGTTTCCAACCCAAGAGATAGTGGGATGACATCGAGCAATAACCATTCATTATTTTTGCTTTGATTGCCTGCTAGAAGATCAGCCTGCATCGCCGCACCCAGCGCAACCACCTGATCGGGATCAAGATTATTTAAGGGCTGGGTCTTGAAAAATCCTGCAACTGCTGCTTGCACATGGGGCATCCGGGTTGCGCCGCCAACCATCACGACACCCTTGACATCACCAACTTGCAGTTGGGCATCCCGCAGCGCTTTTCGAACTGAAACCATGGTTTTATCCACCAAATGTTTAGTCAGTGCTTCAAATTCGAACCGAGAAAGTACTAGGGCGATAGATTGTCCGTTCATGAGCATGAGCTCAATGGAGGCCTCGGTCGCTTCGCTCAACTCTTCTTTAGCGTGCTTGGCGGCGCTCAGCAACGCCCGCTGATCCTGCGGCTGAAGGTCTAAAAGCTTAGTCTGCTGAATGATCCAGGCATACACCAATCGATCAAAGTCATCGCCGCCCAACGCTGAATCCCCGCCAGTAGCTAAAACCTCAAATACACCTTTACTCATCCGCAGAATCGAGATATCAAAAGTTCCGCCGCCAAGGTCATAGACGGCATAAACACCTTCTGAAGCATTGTCTAGGCCATACGCAATCGCTGCCGCTGTGGGTTCATTGAGTAGACGCAGGACATGAAGTCCAGCAAGCTTAGCAGCATCTTTGGTAGCCTGACGCTGGGCATCATCAAAGTAAGCAGGTACTGTAATGACCGCGCCGACGATTTCATCTTGTACAGAATCCTCTGCTAGCTGACGTAATCGTGCCAAGATCTCTGCGCTTACTTCAACTGGACTTTTATCCCCTGCAGCGGTTTTTAACTTGACCATTCCAGGTTCATCGATAAATGCATATGGGAAGTCTTGATATATGAAATCCTTCAAACCACGCCCCATAAAGCGCTTTACAGACACAATGGTATTACTAGGATCTTCGATCGCATGCGCTAAAGCCTCAAATCCACCTTGGGTTCTGCCATCTGGCAAATACCGAATCACCGATGGGAATAGAGCCCGACCATTAGCATCCGTTAAGACCTTGGGCAAAGCATCTCGAACCACTGCAACCAAGGAGTTGGTGGTTCCCAAATCAATTCCAATCGCTACTTTGCGCTCATGGGGTGCTAGTGCCATTCCCGGTTCAGCAATTTGCAATAAAGCCATATTATTTTTTCTTAGACCAGTTGGGCGATTGCATCATCGAGCTCAGTGGCAAACTTATCGATAAAAAGAAGACCGCGAAGAATATCCACGGCTTGAGAGTATGCAGAATGCTCGAATGCATCGGATAGTTCAAGTAAAGAATCATCTCGAGTCGTTGCAACCTCCTCAGCAAGGGCCTCTAGAGCCCCCAAATCATCGGCATGGTCATCTAGGGATTCACGCCACTCCATTTGTTTCATGAGGAACTGAACCGGCATTGCGGTGTTTGTTTCTAGATTTGCCTCGAAACCATGAAGCTGGCATAAGTAAAGGCC
>CANHDS010000145.1 GCA_947459465.1 Burkholderiaceae bacterium
AGAAGAAGAGATCGGCCAACGTATTCAGGCTCTTGCTCTCGATCGATCTCCAGCGCTCATGGATGGAATTTCCGCTTACTTGAGTGAGCCAAAGCCACACGCAATCTTTACACGCCCCGATCCCCTCTTAAGCCCTCGTAGCCTTTTTGAAAGGCTCCAGACCATGGACTTAGTCCCCCATCCTCAAACCCGATTATTAATTCGGGGGGAGACCGTTTTTTGTAATGGGGATGCGGTGACCGAAGGTCAAGATCCAGTGACCATCAAGGCGTGGCAAACCTTGGCTCGGCAGCATGCCTTCACCTTGGGGCGAGTAAAAAAATCAAGTAAAAATAGGGATTTATCGAGGGGCACTCCAAAAGGTGTTGATAAAGAATTCGCTCTCGCCCCCTTGAAGAAAAATAACTCGGTTTATGAAGCGTATGGTTTTGGTTGGCTATTACTTGAATAGCGGATGATTTTGTCCGCAGTCTCTGAACAAAGCATGGTTCGATTGCTATAATTACTGATGGATCTGAGTAGTATTACACCTGTAATAAATATTCAAGGTCCTGCAACAATTACCGGTAATTGATGTAAAACGTCTTAAATTAAAAGGAAATAAATCAATGAAGAAGTCACTCCTCTTGGCCGCGATGTTGGCCGTTGCTTTGTCTGCTTGCGGTAAGAAAGAAGAAGCTAAACCAGCTGCTGCTCCTGCCGCTCCTGCTCCTGCAGCTGCTCCAGCTGCTGATGCAAAACCAGCTGAGGGCGCTGCTCCTGCTGGTGGTGCTGCTGCACCTGCCGCTCCAGCTGCACCTGCTGCTCCAGCCAAGAAGTAATTCTTAGGCTGTGTGAGAAAAGGCGCTCAGTGAGCGCCTTTTTTCTTTGATGCTTCGATTAATTATTTAATTAGCTGTCGATCAAGCGTAGTAAGCAACTGATTCCCAGTAGCGGTATTCTCCGGCTTACCGTCAGTATCTTGCACCAAAACTACCACTTGGTTCTCGCCACGTGCTTGAACCACAACCCGATAGAGCTTGGCTTTCTTATCAGCATCATTACTCTTGCCAAAAGTACGGCCAAACCAACCTCGGCTGTCACCTAATTCTTTCGGGTTCACATAACGTACAAAGTAAATACCGCGTGAGCGGTCGCGATCTTCAACAGTGAAGTTGGAACGATCCAAAGCAAGGCCCACATCGCGCCAAGCTCGGTCGAAGCTGGAACTCATCTCAATGCGTGTAGTGGCGCCCTCTTCTACTAATTTAGCTCTCGGTGTTTTGGGTGCTGTGGTAGTTGCCGCGACTTGGGCCTTTGCTTGCTCTTGGGTCATTCCCAAACGCTCCATGAGCCGAGTTAAGAAGATTGCTTCAAGCTCAGGATCCGTAGGACGAACTGTCCATTGGGTTGAAATCATTGCACCCGAATTATCTTTCACCGGCGTCTCGATTGCTCCTTTATGGGTGATATAGATCTCAGTCAAATCGGGTTTTTGCACCTCGAGACGGGTTCTATATTTATCGCGCTCGCCCGAATCGTAAACAGTATCTAATACGCGTCCCAGAGTTCTACGAACAATATCTTGTGGGATTTTGGCACGGTTCTCCGCCCAATCAGTTTCCATAATACCCGTAGAGGGTGAATCAATCACCAGCAAAAATCCATTTTCTTGCCAAAAGTCCTTTACCTGCGGGTAAAGTTCAGCTGCTGGCTTATCCACGACCAACCAGCGCCGATTACCATCACGCTCAATTTTCATTCCAGGAATACCGGTGAGCACATTTGAGCGTATTTGGGAGGTTTTTTTAATAGCCTGGTTGTATTCCGACATTGTTGCCTGACCATCTTGTACCACAAAGCGCCGATCTGCCTGAGCGGTAACCAAATCAGGGGGTAAAGCCAGATTGGGTCCACGCACATCACCAGATTTTTTATAATCGATCTTATCGCTAGAGGTCATACTGCTAAAGCTACTGCACGCGGTCAGAGTAATGACTGCGCAAGCAATAGGCAAGATAAGAAGGGCTGAGCGCATTCGATCCTTACGAAATTACAGTAGTCCAGCTTGGGCCAGTGCCTGACGCAAGGGCTCGCGCAGTGGCTCGCTAAGTGGCGTCAATGGTAACCGAATTCCGGGTGGAATCTTGCCCATCTGATGCAAGGCCCATTTCACGGGTATGGGATTAGCCTCAATAAACATCATCTTATGGACTGCTAATAATTGATACTGAATTTCTCGTGCGCGCTTGGCATCGCCTGCGATCGCTGCTTTGCAAAGTTCACTCATGAGACGAGGCGCGACGTTAGCTGTTACCGAGATATTGCCATGCCCGCCCATGAGCATCAGGAATAAGGCTGTTAAGTCATCCCCTGAATAAACCGCAAACTGGTTAAGCTGTTTATTTTTAAGCTCAGCCAACAAAAGTGAACCGCGTTCAAGATTGCCCGTTGCATCTTTTATTCCAATCACGCCCGGCACTTGCGCTAAACGCACTGTGGTCTCATTAGCAAGATCAGCCACCGTACGTCCAGGAACGTTATATAAAATGACTGGCAAATCGACGCCCTCTGCAATTGTTTTAAAGTGAGCGTACATTCCCTCTTGTGTCGGCTTGTTGTAGTACGGCACCACTTGAAGGCTAGCATCCGCACCCACCTTTTTGGCATACTCGGTTAACTCAATCGCTTCCCGAGTTGAGTTACCACCAGTTCCAGCAATCACTGCAATGCGCCCGTTGATATGTTCAACGGTCACACGAATCAACTCGCAATGCTCTTCAACCGATACCGTTGGTGACTCACCACTGGTGCCAACGATCACAATTGCATCCGTTCCCTCGCTAACATGCCAATCCAATAAGGAACGCAATGCAGGGTAATCAAGACTACCGTCCGCTTGCATTGGAGTTGCAATTGCAACCATACTTCCAGTCATCATGGCTGATTTCATAAGGGTTTTATCGATCAAACGGCTTAAGCGTTAAATTGTAACGGATGGCGTATTTTAGGAAGTCCACGGCTAGCGCATAGGCTTTGAACCATGGCTGGTTTAGGGATTTGGCGATAGCCATCCTGATAAGCCACCACGTGCAAGTCATGGCGCTTAGCGAGATCAAGCAACTCACCAGGTTGGAGTAAAAAATTTGGGTTCGAGGGTTTACCAAATTCCTCATTACCGATTGCGAAGGTCTCGTAGAGCAAAATCCCACCCTCCTCCAAAAGACCTGGTAATTGATCCAAATGAGGCCGATATAGATAATTACTCACCACAATCGCATTCCATTTGCCAA
>CANHDS010000146.1 GCA_947459465.1 Burkholderiaceae bacterium
TAATTAATTTCTTAGATAGCCTGCCCAATCATAAAACTGTAGTGTTGGATGATGTACCAACGGTGGAGAACTTAGTTAAGTTTGCCTTTGATCGTTTGGCACCGATTTTTACTGCACAGACTCAAGGAAATCTTTCGCTATTTCGTGTGCGGCTGTACGAGACTCCAAATTGTTGGGCTGATTATCCCGTTCAAGCAGGCTAAGTACTGATGGTATTGCCAGAAGACGAATCGTTCATGCGCCTTGCCATTTTGCAAGCCCAAAAAGCAGCAGCATGTAATGAGGTGCCGGTGGGTGCCGTTTTAGTGTGTGACGATCAGGTCATTGGTCAAGGTTATAACCAGCCAATTGGTTTGCATGATCCCAGTGCCCACGCTGAGATGATGGCAATTCGGGAAGCGGCTAAATCGCTCGAGAACTACCGAATTCCCCAATCAACCCTTTATGTGACATTGGAACCCTGTGCGATGTGTTGTGGAGCCATTCTTCATGCTAGAGTCAAACGTGTGGTATTCGGAGCAGCTGATCCCAAGACAGGAATGGCTGGCAGTGTTACCAATCTGTTTGATTTGAAAGCGATTAATCATCAAACAGACATTGAGGGCGGTGTTCTGGCAGATGAATGTGGCAACTTATTAAGAGAATTTTTTAAACAACGACGTTCATGAAGATTTATTTAATTGCCCCTTCGGGCGCAAGCCCCGATATGCGAAGCCCCGAAGCAGGGCTACGCTGGCTCAAGGAGCAAGGCGTTGTCGTGCGTAACGCAGTATGTACTGAACGAGTGTTTGAGCGTTTTGCAGGGACTGATCAAGAGCGGTTGGCGGACATTAATGCGATTCCCACCATTGATCCGAATGAGGTGGTCATGGCGGTTCGGGGTGGTTACGGCTTACATCGTCTGCTCGATATGATTACCTGGAAAGACATCGCGATCTCAGTAAAACAGGGTTTGCAAATTTGCGGCCATAGCGATTTCACCGGATTTCATATGGGACTACTTGCTAAAACTGGAGCGATGAGTTTGGCTGGACCCATGCTAAATTATGATTTTGGCCCACTAAATGAGTATGGCGAGCCACAAAATCCGAGTGCCTATACCTGGCGCCACTTTCAAACTGCGATCCAGTCGCGCCGCATGAGCGTAGCGGTACCAGATCTTCAGCACTTTGCTGGTGAAGTTGATCTCTCACAAAATATTCAAGGGATGTTATGGGGCGGTAATCTCAGCATTCTCACCACCTTGCTAGGAACCAACTATTTTCCGAATCCGAAGCAGACTCAGGGTGGAATCCTCTTTCTGGAGGATGTCAATGAACATCCATATCGCATTGAGCGAATGCTGTTACAGCTTCATGAGGCTGGCGTGCTTGCAAGTCAGCAAGCTATTATCTTGGGACACTTTAATCAATACCGCTTATACGAAGTCGATCGTGGCTATCAATTGGAGAGCGCGATTCGGTATATTCGGGAGCGTTTGACTAAAAGGATTCCGATCCTTACAGGGCTACCATTTGGTCATGTAACTGATAAATTAACGCTGCCCGTTGGCGCCCAAGTCAATTTACAAGCAAGTTTAAAAGGATTTGTATTGGAAGGAAAATGGTAAAACGTGTACTGCAAGCACTTATCTCTGGCCTGATTTTTTTGGTATCTACCCCACTCATGGCACTTGAAGAACCGAAATATACCGTGATTGAAAGCGCCGCTCCATTTGAGTTGCGCCAGTATGCGCCCATGATCATCGCCGAGGTCACTGTGGATGGCGACATGAGTGATGCGGGGAGTAAAGGGTTTCGCTTGATTGCTGGATATATTTTCGGTAAGAATCAAACCAAGGCTAATCTATCGAACGAAGCAAAATCAAATGAAAAGATTGCGATGACCGTTCCGGTAACGATGGAACCTATGAGCGAGAAGATTGCCATGACCGCACCGGTTACGATGGAAAATCAAGCAGGCCCTAATCAATGGCGCATGTTCTTTGTCATGCCCAGTCAGTACACCTTAGCCACCTTGCCAACACCGTTAAGCCCAGAGGTCAAGCTCAGGGAGATTCCGGCGCAGCGTAAAGCGGTTATTAGTTTTACTGGGTTTAATTCACAAGAAAAGACTCAAGAGAAGACTGCGGAACTAAGGGCTTGGATGAAATCGAAGAATCTAACGCCTTTAGGTGAGCCACAATTGGCACGTTATAACCCGCCTTGGAGCATTCCTTTTTTGCGACGTAATGAGGTTATGTTGGACTACTAGTTTCTAAGTCAAAGGCCGCGCCCGTATCTTCACCCAAGACCCTTTGTAAGATTGGCAGGGTTCTCTCTAAAAAGGGCGCCAAGGTCCAAACTGGATTAATCACCCATACTCCGCTGGACTGGAGTCGCTTTTCGCTAACCGAATGTGCAATACGCAACTCGGCTCTTAGCCAAGGTCGCTGGAACTCCTCACACAAGGTGTGTAAGCGTTTGATGAGTTGTTTGGACTCTGGGCGCTGTAAGACTGGATACCAAATGAGATAGGTGCCAGTTGCAAATCGTTCTAAAGCATCATTTAAACTCGATTCGACTGCTCGGTAATCCGACTTTAGTTCATACGATGGATCCATCAGAATCAAGCCCCGACGGCTTGGTGGGGGTAATAAGGACTTTAGTAATGTAAAACCATCTTGCTGGCGCACATCAATCTGCGAGCGTTTATTTAGAGTCGCAATATTTTTTTGTAAAACGCCAATGTCACTTGGGTGAAGTTCAAATAATCTGAGGCGATCCTGAGGGCGCAGGAGATGGGCTAGGATAAATGGAGATCCGGGATAAATATCCAACGCGTCTGTTGGATTGAAATGGCTAAGCGCCTCTCGATAGGCTCTAAAGTCAGGCTGATCGAGCTCAGGACTTTTCCATAGGCGATCGATGCCCCCATGGCACTCTTGGCTAATTACTGCATAACCATCCCGTAGTGAATAGCTGCCAGCACCCGCATGGGTATCAATCAGCATGATCGCCCCGTCTTTCTCTTGCAGGTATTGAACGCTATGAATCAGTACCAAATGTTTTAGGACATCGGCATGGTTACCCGCATGAAATGCATGGCGATAACTAAACATTGGATTGCGGCTTATTTTGGCGCATCACAAATGCTAATAATGTAATCAGAACAAGTGCGCTACCGAGGTGTTGCAAGAGTTGATTGTGTGGAAAATCTAAGACCGTTGTCTGCAAAATATAGAGCTCTACGATTCCAGCAA
>CANHDS010000147.1 GCA_947459465.1 Burkholderiaceae bacterium
GTAGAAGCGTACTTGTTTGATTCATCATGGAATGACTATACCGCATTTACTCGGACTTGGCTGAAACTGTGGTTTCTCCACCAATCCGCCGCCCCATCGCCCGCTCCCACAACCATAAAACATAGCCAGAAAGGGAATACACCACAAAGAGCCCAAATAGCGTTAAGGGGGGGTTCGAGGAAATGAGTACAAAGCCCAAGATCAAAACAACCATCGCCCAAAACGGTACGCGGTACCGAATATCCAAGGCCTTGCCACTGTAAAAACGTGCGTTTGAGACCATGGTCAGCCCCGCATAAATCGTAATGAAGAAAGTAACTAACGGAATCGCCGAGTCCTTCACTGGTATTTTATTGTCATCAGCCAACCAAATAAAACCGGCCAAGAGCGCAGCGGCCGCTGGACTTGGCAAACCCTGAAAAAACTTTTTATCGACTACGCCAATATTGGCATTAAAACGTGCCAAACGAAGTGCGGCACCGGCACAGTAGGTAAATGCCGCTAACCAGCCCCACTTACCCAGATCTTTTAAAACCCACTCATAGGCCACCAAGGCCGGAGCAACGCCAAACGAAACCATATCTGCCAAAGAGTCATATTGCTCACCAAAAGCACTTTGGGTATTGGTCATCCGCGCAATTCGGCCATCCATGCCATCAAGAACCAGTGAGGCAAACACTGCGATGGCAGCGACCTCAAAACGATGGTTCATCGCATTCACAATTGCAAAAAACCCACAAAACAATGCTGCGGTGGTAAACAGATTGGGCAATAAGTAAATGCCTTTACTGCGCGGACGGGGTGGCTCACTTGCGAGATCGTCCTCCGCTGTATCCTCGGCAGAATCCCACTCGTCACGTCGTACGTTCTTACTCCGCAGAAAACGGGAGCGATCTGTACGAAACTTGCGACGCGGGGTCATCACTTAATCCAATCCCGGTAAGCGCGCAAGTGCAGTATTTGTTGCAAAGACCTTCTCGCCAACGCTTACTAAAGGCTCAGCCTCTAATGGGAGATACACATCAACACGAGACCCGAAGCGAATAAATCCGTAGCGCTCACCACGCTTCACACGGTCATTGGCACGGATGTAACATAAAATTCGGCGGGCCACTAGACCAGCGATTTGCACTAAGGTAACGGTTTTACCATTGGCATCAATCACGACCGCATTACGTTCATTCTCCGTTGAGGCCTTATCAATACTGGCATTAAAGAACTTACCTGGAAAATAGGTAACCTGCTTTACCAGACCAGTTACTGCACATCGATTCGAGTGCACATTAAAGACATTCATAAACACGCTAATCTTTAAAGCCTCCCGATTGGCATAGGGATCATGGGCTTTCTCAACTACAACAATACGACCATCGGCTGGGGATAAAACGAGATCTTTTCCAAGCGGAGCAATTCGTTGTGGATCTCGAAAGAACTGAAGTGTGAAAAAGAAAAATAGCCATAGTGGCCACGACCAGAAAAAACCGGCATAGCGATGCACCACAAAAGCCAGAACCCCAATCACAACCAGATAGAGCCAGCCCTCTTTGGCAATGATGGGGTGTGGATACATCATCGGATGATTAACTCACTCTACTTAGTTCTTCGATTGATCAACGAGTTTGTTTTTCGCAATCCAAGGCATCATGGCGCGCAACTTTGCACCGACCACTTCGATCTCATGGTTGGCGGTCAAACGACGACGTGAGATAAGAGTTGGTGCGCCAGCGCGATTTTCAAGGATGAAGCTCTTGGCATACTCACCCGTCTGAATATCATGTAATGCCTTACGCATCGCATTCTTAGTCTCCTCGGTCACAATCTTCGGACCGGTGACATACTCGCCATATTCGGCATTATTTGAGATGGAGTAATTCATGTTGGCAATACCGCCTTCATAAATGAGATCCACGATTAACTTTAACTCGTGCAGACACTCAAAATAAGCCATCTCGGGTGCATATCCGGCCTCAACCAAGGTCTCGTATCCGGCTTTGATTAACTCCACGGTACCACCGCACAAAACGGCTTGCTCACCAAACAAATCGGTTTCGGTCTCTTCACGGAAATTAGTCTCGATCACACCAGCACGACCACCGCCATTCGCAGTTGCATACGATAGAGCTAAATCACGCGCAGATCCTGACTTATCTTGATAAACCGCGATCAAATGAGGCACGCCACCACCTTGGGTGTATGTGCTTCGTACTGTATGGCCCGGGGCCTTCGGGGCAATCATGATCACGTCTAAATCCGCACGCGGAATCACTTGGCCGTAGTGCACATTAAAGCCATGGGCAAACGCTAAGGCAGCACCTTGTTTGATATTGGCATGCACTTCGTTTTTATAGACCTCAGCAATTTGCTCGTCAGGCAACAGCATCATCACAACGTCTGCATCCTTCACTGCTTCAGCAACTTCTTTCACTTGCAAACCAGCATTGGCTGCTTTTTTCCATGACGCACCATCTTTACGTAATCCAACGGTTACTTTTACGCCAGAGTCATTCAAGTTTTGAGCATGGGCATGACCCTGCGAGCCATAACCAATGATGGTGACTTTTTTACCTTTGATCAGGGACAGATCGGCGTCCTTGTCATAAAAAACTTTCATACGATTTCCTTCAATTAAATAAAGAGTGATTAAAACTAAACTTTCAGAATCCGTTCGCCGCGCCCGATACCCGATCCGCCTGAACGAACGGTTTCTAGGATGGATGCGCGGTCAATCGCACTGATAAATGCATCCAACTTACTGCTCACGCCTGTGAGTTCAATGGTGTAACTTTTATCGGTCACATCAATAATGCGTCCGCGGAAGATATCGGTAGTGCGCTTTAACTCCTCACGCTCCTTACCAACGGCCCTAACCTTAATCATCATGAGTTCGCGCTCAATATGAGGCCCTTCAGTTAAATCAAAAACCTTCACCACCTCCACCAAGCGATTGAGGTGTTTGGTGATTTGCTCAATTACATCATCCGAGCCTATCGTCACTAAGGTCATACGAGATAGGGATGGGTCTTCGGTAGGCGCAACGCTAAGAGTCTCGATGTTATAGCCGCGTGCCGAGAATAAGCCAACGACTCGCGAGAGCGCGCCTGGCTCGTTCTCGAGCAAAACAGAAATAATGGGACGCATTAGAGATCCTCACTTCCAAGCATCATCTCACTAATGCCCTTACCAGCTTGTACCATGGGCCATACGTTCTCTTGTGGATCGATTTGGAAATCCATAA
>CANHDS010000148.1 GCA_947459465.1 Burkholderiaceae bacterium
TCTTGTTGAGCATCAAGCATCAAAATCACCACATTGGCATCGTTAATCGCTTGCAGGGTTTTGACCACCGAGAACTTTTCAATGGCTTCAAACACCTTTCCGCGACGACGCAGGCCTGCAGTATCAATCAAGATATAAGATTTACCATTGCGCTCAAATTCGACTTCAATCGCATCGCGCGTAGTGCCGGGTAGATCAAAAGCGATCACGCGATCTTCACCCAGCAAGGTATTAATGAAGGTGGACTTCCCCACATTGGGTCGGCCGACCACGGCAATTTTCATCGGTCGCGTACCATCAGCGACCGCTACATCATCGGGCTCGGGTTCAGGAATCTGCAATTGATCGAGCGCCTCTTCGATGAGCGCGCGCACCCCATCACCATGCGCTGATGAAATCGGCTCGGGTTGACCTAAACCCAGCTCATGAAAATCTGCGGTAACCACACTGGCCGACATACCCTCGGTCTTATTCACCGCCAGGATGACCGGACGACCGGTCTTGCGCAGAAAATCTGCAATCACCCGATCCTGAGGGGCAAGTCCTAATCGGCCATCGACCATAAAAATCACCAAATCGGATTCGGCAACGGCTTGTTTGGTTTGCTTAGCCATCTCAGCCATAATCCCGGTCTTAGCAACGGGTTCAAAGCCGCCTGTATCAATACAGATAAACTCACGATCGCCAACACGACCATTGCCATAGTGACGATCGCGGGTGAGCCCTGGAAAATCTGCAACTAGGGCATCACGAGATTTAGTCAGACGATTAAACAGGGTCGATTTGCCGACATTGGGTCGACCCACGATGGCAATAACAGGTTTCATGAATGATTGGTCTTAACGCGGACGATATGCCGCAATCTTGCCGCCTTGGGATGCAATGATGATGACTCCACCGGCTGCAATGGGTGCTGCAGTAACGGGTGAGCTATCGTGACGGATGCGCGAGACCATCTGGCCACTATTTTGATTGAGGAGATGCACATACCCTTGTTTATCGCCCATCATGACCACGCGTCCAATCGCCAATGGCTCACCGACATCGCGCCAGGTTAGTTGGGTGTTCTCCCAGACTTGCACACCATCGCTTGCACGATAAGAATAAACATGGGATTTTTCATTCGCAGCAAAGACGAACTCAGGGCTTTGGGTAGTGCCGGTGTAACTTGAGAAATCCTTTGACCACGCCAAATTACCGGTACGTAATTCTGCGCAACCGATCTTGCCTTGATACGAGACTACGCACAAACGCCCTTCTTCAATGCTCGGGCGACTCGTCACATCATTTAAGCGCTCAATTTCAGAGAAGCCCTTGGGGAACGAGACAGCAGATTCCCAAATTAGTCCACCGTTGGAGAGTGCAAGCGCCCCAAAGCGGCCGCCCCCGAATCCAGTCACCACCGCATCATTGCCTACCAGAAGCATCCCGTAGCCTACGCGTAACGATAAGGGAGTCTGTTGCCGTTGATAGATCCAGCGCCGTTTACCCGTGCTTGCATCCAAACCAATAAAACGATGATCTAAGGTGCGAATAACCACCACACCGGCTGCCACGATCGGATCCGAGAGCACCTCGCTACCAATCGGGGTCTTCCAAATATTTTTGCCGGACTCATCGTAGCCATAAGCATTGCCTTCACTACTGACCACGACCGTAGTCTTGCCATCAGACCCTGGACCAATCGAGAGCTTTTCGGGAACACTCACTTCCCACACTACACGCCCATTCTGAATATTTAACTTACTCAGGGTGCCCCGCGCGGATGCCGCAAAGACATGGTCACCAGCGACTACGGGACGAAAGTTCGCAGGGATGGAGCTGCCAACGCTCGTTGACCAAACCTCTGCAAGCTCCACCTGATTGTTGACATTAACCAGTTCAGCAGGTTTACGAACTTTAGACGAGCCAGAACAGGCAATCAATGCAAGCAAAAGAGATGCGATGGCGCCCCAGCGCAAAACTCGCACTACATACCCCCTACAGCATCAATTTTGACTTTCAATAATCCGCGCGCGTCTTCCGGGAATGCTTTATCACTTTGCATCATCTTCATCGCCTTGAGATACTCCGTTCGCGCTTCTGGTATCTTCTTTTGGACGAGATACCAATCACCACGTCGCTCGATCCATAAAGGCTCGAACCCCTTCACGGCTTTTCCTTTAAGCAGTTGATCAGCTTCTTTCAAACTAGCTTCGGTACCTTGATCAATCAAAAGGGCCAAAAGGCGCAATTGCCCTAGAGCCCGAAATGAATCATCGCTGGCTTTATTGGCGGTCCACTTTAAATACGTTTGTGCTTTTGCTGCATCATTACTGTCCATCGCGATCTTGGCAGCCACTAGACTACCCATCGCGGCATAACTGGTGCCGCCATATTTCTTTTGCAGATCATCGGCGGCGAGGTAGGTTTTGTCTTTTTCGTTCTTGCTAATGGAATTAATCAGGGTCTCATATAACTTTCCCGCATCGGCTGCTTGACCGCGTTGATACCACTTCCAAGCACTCATGCCGGCATAGGCCAGCAATGCCACGGTAATGACACCAATGATGTAATTGCCATAGCGTGCCCAGAAGGATTTCAGGTTTGCTAGGTTTTCTTGTTCTTCGAGGTCGAGTGCCATACCAATACTGCTTTCTTCGATTGATTAAACGCTTATTTTATGCTTTGTGGATCAAGAATCGACCAAAGCATCGACCACTGCCACCAATAAGCCCGCTAATGGTACGGCATGCTGCTCACCGGTGCCACGTAGATTTTTTAATTGCGCTTCATCCCGAGCGAGTTCATCGGGGCCAATAATGAGTGCCAATTGCGCACCACTGGCATCAGCTTTCTTCATTTGGGATTTAAAGCTCGCGCTCTGCCCATCAGGTGGGCAATGCAGCATCACGTCAATCCCAGCGCTACGCAGCGCCTCTGCGGCAATCATCGCCTGCACTAGGGTATCGCCCCCTTGATGCAATACATAAACATCACAAACGGGCTCACTATCCGGAATACTCTTAGAGATCGCCATCAGATCGAGAACGCGTTCCATGCCCATGGCCCATCCGCAGGCTGGGGCACTTTTACCACCCATCCGCTCCATCAAGGGATCGTAGCGACCACCACCGGCGATTGTGCCCTGAGCGCCGAGTGCGTCGGTAGTCCACTCAAAGACAGTGAGGTTGTAGTAATCTAAACCGCGTACCAGTCGTGGGTTGATCTTAA
>CANHDS010000149.1 GCA_947459465.1 Burkholderiaceae bacterium
AAAGGCGGGTTGAGAACACGCCGCGCTCTCCTAGGAGCTTAAAGATAATGTCATCGGAAATTTTGTGTGCCGCAAGACGTAAGTTGTCCTCACTTGCTGACACAATTAAACCGTTGAGGCTCTCACCTTTTCGGATGTCGTACAAGCGGTAACGAACTTCATACTGCCCTGGAGATTTTTGGGTGACCGAGCCAACCGCTAAGGCATCAGCTCCGCGCGCGGCCCAGGTTTTGAAGTTAGGTATCACCTGATCGTCTTCAACACCATTGCCAAGCTCAACATTTCGGAAGTACCCGCTGCGAGTGAGGTTTTGGCGAATCACATCAGAGATCTTGACAGGTAATTTTTCTTCATCTTTAAATCGAGTAACTGCAACAGGATAGAGTGTTTGGCCAACACCCTTGATCTCGATATTCATTTGCGCATTCACGGGGCTCACAAAAAGCCCTGTAACCATAGCAAATGCTACTAAGGTGGCAGTACGAATACGCTGAAATGTCATGGCTAGTATTCTAGCCGCTCACAGCGATTTAAAAATTAATCCTTTGGCTTAAAGGTTAATTTCATCTGACGAACGGGAATTTTGCCATTCTCATCCCGCGGTAGGCTCTCAGCACGATCAATTGCAATTAAGACGGCACGGTCCCAGGCCGGATCGCTGCTTGGTGATGTAACGGTTCGTTTCAGAATCATGCCATCGGGTGCGAGATCGACTATGACAACGACCGCAGGATTACCAGAGGTGGATTCCGCATTAAAGACGATGAGGGGCTTAATCTTCTTGCGTACTCGATCAGCGTAACCGGGTGGGGCGTTACCACCCGCACCGACGCCATCACCCACTTTGCCACCGCTACCGCCTTCTGCACCTGCGGCTGCTTTTAGGCGGGCCAATTGATCTAGGCGTGCTTTCTCCGCTGCAGCGGCTGCTTTTTTAGCAGCAGCGTCTTCTTTGGGGTCTGCCTTCTTCTCAGGTTTTTGCTCAACCTTTTTCATCACTTCTTTGGGCGGCTCAGGCGGCGCCTTGGTTTTCTTAATAACGATCTCAGCCGCTTCGGGTTTTACATTAATTGTTGGAGTAGGGCTGATGATTGGGGTTGGAACACTCGCTTCCCAGAGTTCGACTTCAACGCCTGCTGGGCTAGAACTCGTTTTCCAATGAATACCAAGTGTAAGCAGAGCAATTAAAAAAAGATGGGCCCCCAATGAGAGTGCAAACGCTTTCGTGGTTCCCGGTTCCCGATCCGCATGAAACTGCCACGAGTTATTGAGAGTCGCGCTACTCATACTTACTCACCATTACTGACTACGAACGGCTAATCCCACGCGTTTTACACCGTTTTCTTTTAAGCGTGACATTACATCCATGACCACTTCGTATTTAATGGATTTATCGGCTGCGAGAACAACAGGTTGCTCGGCGGATTTCTCAGCCTGTGAGCGAGCAAAGGCACCGAGCTCTAATTTAGAAATAGTTTGTGCGCTCTCACCTTCTTTGCGAATCGTAATCGCTTCATCAGCACCAATTGTGATGAAGACCGGTGGCAAGGCTTGCACTTTCGCACCGCCAACGGTTGGAAGATTCACCACTCCAGGATTCACAAGGGGCGCGGTCACCATGAAGATAACCAAAAGTACCAACATCACATCGATATAAGGGACTACATTAATATCCGCAATCGCTTTCCGACGCGAGGAGCGAAAGGATGAGCGACTAGCCATGATGATTAGAGGCGCGCGCCCTGACGTTGCAAAATATTCGTGAACTCTTCGACAAACGATTCAAAATGAATCGAGAGGCGATCAATATCGGTGGAGTAACGGTTGTAGGCAACGACCGCAGGAATCGCTGCAAATAAACCAATTGCGGTCGCGACCAGAGCCTCTGCAATGCCAGGGGCTACCGATGCTAGGGTCGCTTGTTGTACATTGGCCAAACCTCGAAAGGCATGCATGATGCCCCAGACTGTACCAAGTAATCCAATGTAGGGAGAGACTGAACCAACCGATGCTAAGAAAGGCAAATTAGCCTCTAAGCGATCCATTTCGCGTTGATAAGCAGCTTTCATGGCTCTGCGCGCCGCATCAATCTCTTTGGCTTTCAAGAACTCTTGCATACCGGCAGCGAAGATACGCTCTAAAACTGCTGCATTGGCTTGATTGCCAGCACTACTCATTTTGCGCTGGGCACCCTCAAATAAGGTTTGCAAGTCGCCGCCTGCCCAGAAATCGCGCTCAAAGCGTTCGGTCTCGCGTTGTGCAGCTCGTAGCGTTGAACCTTTACGAAAAATGATGGTCCAGGAGGCCACGGAGAGGCTCAAGAGCAACACCATCACGGCTTGTACCAAGATACTGGCATTGAGTACCAGGGTCAGAATAGAGAGGTCTTGAGTAGGGTTCATAAGGACTTTGTATTATGGAGGGTAATTTTAGCCAATCCTCATCGGGTTGCCGCAATTTAATTGCCGTACTTTGTTATTGATTTGTGATTAATTAGGAAGCCACTATGTTTGATCGTCAACACACTTTAGCCCATATTGACCCCGAGTTATGGACTAGCATCCAAAACGAGAACCGTCGTCAAGAGGAGCACATTGAGCTAATTGCCTCTGAAAACTACACCTCACCCGCTGTGATGGCAGCTCAGGGCTCGCAGTTGACCAATAAGTACGCTGAAGGCTATCCCGGTAAGCGTTATTACGGCGGCTGTGAGTTTGTTGACGTCGCCGAGCAATTAGCGATCGATCGGGTTAAGAAACTATTTGGGGCCGATGCCGCTAATGTCCAACCTCATTGCGGCGCTTCGGCTAATCAAGCCGTTTTCTTGGCCTTTTTAAAGCCCGGCGATACCTTTATGGGTATGAGCCTCGCTGAGGGCGGTCATCTCTCCCACGGGATGGCCCTTAATATGAGCGGTAAATGGTTTAACGCGATCTCCTACGGTCTGGATCAAAACGAAGCGATCGATTACGAGCAAATGGAACGCTTGGCGCGAGAGAAGAAACCCAAACTCATCATCGCTGGCGCATCTGCCTATTCTTTGCAAATTGATTTTGAGCGCTTTGCAAAAGTGGCTAAAGAGATCGGTGCCATTTTTATGGTGGATATGGCGCACTATGCAGGCTTGATTGCTGCAGGTGTGTATCCCAACCCAGTGCCCTATGCTGATGTAGTGACCTCAAC
>CANHDS010000150.1 GCA_947459465.1 Burkholderiaceae bacterium
CAGGCGCACAGGCAATCAGGAGACCGCCGCTGGTTTGCGGATCGGTCATTAAATGTTGTTGCCAGACTTCGATAGCCGGATCAAACGAAACTTCGCCACCATACCCTTGCCAATTACGCGTTGAAGCGCCGGTGTAAATACCTTCTTTAGCAAACTCAACTGCCTCGGTAATTACTGGGATATCACGCCAAGTCAAGTTAGCTTGAAGATTGGCCCCGCGACTCATCTCCAAAAGATGTCCTGCTAAGCCAAAGCCCGTGACATCAGTCAAGGCATGAACTTCGGGCATCTTTGAGAGCGCAATACCAGGCTGATTCAGTTGAGTGGTGTACGCAATCATCGCTTCATATCCCTTAGCCAAGAGACGTTCTTTCTTAAGGGCGGCGCTCAAAATACCGACTCCCAGGGGCTTACTCAAAATAATGACATCTCCCGCTTGAGCACCGCTGTTGCGCTTCAAGTTGGCCGGATCAACAATACCAATCGCTACCAAGCCGTAGATGGGCTCAACCGTATCAATCGAATGCCCCCCAGCAATCGGGATGCCCGCCGCTTGGCATACTGACTCTCCACCCGCAATGATTCTCTGAATTACCTCCAGTGGCAACACATTAATTGGCATACCGAGTAATGCCAATGCAAATAAGGGCGTAGCACCCATCGCATAGATGTCTGAGATCGCATTGGTAGCAGCAATTCGGCCAAAGTCATAGGGATCATCGACGATCGGCATAAAGAAATCGGTAGTTGCCACAATCGCTTGGTGATCATTGATTTGATAAACAGCGGCATCCTCATTGTTTTCGGAACCTGCTAGCAACGCTGGTGGAATGATTTTGAGAGGCGAGGCACGTAAGATATCACTTAAGACGCCGGGTGCTATTTTGCAGCCACAGCCACCGCCATGCGAGAGCGAGGTCAGGCGACCATTGTATGAGTTAAGGGTCATGACCTATCAATCGATTATTTTTGAAAAAACTTTTTGATATTGGTAATAGCATCCTTACCGTATTGCTGAGCACTGTCGGTAACGTTACGTAAGGTATCCGTAGCAATATTCAAATAGGTGTTGACACTTTTGAGCGCGGCATTCTTCACCACCGGAATAATGGCATCAATAATTTTTCCAACCGCTTCTTTAGTTCCCGCCCCGTCTTTACCAGTATCAATATTGAGAATTTGGATATCATCCAGTTTCAAATCAACGGTTGTACCTAAGATCCGCATATCCCGATACACTAAATCCGCCCCCTGGATATCAAATTGCTTAATTAAAATTTGTGGCTGTTTGCTATCACTTGAAGCTTTACCTGCTTTGACTTGCGCATCCTCCTTTTGATTGGCTGCACTGTATTGCTTCGCATTATTTTGCAGAACCGACAAATTATCGGAATCTTTTGTCTTAATATACTGAACGCTAGGCTTACTCAAGAGCACTCGATCAATCACAACCGAATTCAATTTAGATTCTTTTGGGTTTAATTGAATCTCAATCAACCCTGCTTTAAATGCATGGGTCCCTTCAAAACCCGGGGGATTTGCTACTTCAAGATTAGTAATGCTTGCACGGGTTTGACGCAAGCTAATATTGACCTCGCCAACCGTTACCTTTGTCCCCAGAGATTGGGTGGCATAGTTCTCAATCGAGCTTTTCACATAGCCGTCCAATTTGCTAGACATATAGTACGCAACACCAACAGCAATCGCCAGCGCTAAAACGATCAAGAGTAAGAGCATTTTGAGAATTTTCATGTCAGGATCAAGCGTTTATACATCGAATTATTTGCTATTTTGACATTTGTTTCAGTTTCATAAGCAAAATGCTTAAGGCAAATAAAAAGGTTAATGCATTGGTCACAATTAATGGCCAACTCTCAATCACAATACCGTAGATTAACCATAATGCAACTCCGAGCGTAAACATGCTATACATGCCCACAGAAATACCCGAGAGGTCTCTCGTTCGCCAGGATTGAATGGCCTGAACAAGAAAGGAGAAGGTGGTCAGTAAAGCGGCTAAGTAGCCAATGATGTCGATATGGAACATCTTGGCATCTTAGCCGATTGATGATGACTTAGCTGATACGGCCGATCGCACAACTCACAAATGATTTAGCGGTCGCAATACCCTTATCAAGCCCAGCTACGGACCCTTTTTCGGGATAACCCATACTGAGTAATTTATCGACAATCTGCTGGCGCAAATTAGAGTCGGCATCCAGAACAACGGCTCGATTAGCATGATCGACCGTAACTGCTTGAACACCCGTAATCGCTTTTAAGCCTTTGACAATGGTGTTCTCACAACCACCGCATTTTAGGTTCTCAATTTCAATCGTTAAGTTCGCCATATTGCCCTCCTTTATTACCTTAGTATGCTCGTTTTCTAGGGTTTAGGTTTGACTTAGATCATTATTTTATGGTCAGAAATCCTTACTTGGCTTTGAGTTGCGCCGCTAGGTCGATAAAGTCTTTGGCATGATAGGTGGTCCAAGGCTCTTGTCCAAGATCGGTTCGGATAACCCGTGGCCCAAACTCGTTAGGTCGTTCAATGAATGCGGTTTGTAAGCCGCAGGCATGAGCAGCCTCTAAATCATCTTTATGGGCAGCCACTAGCATCACATCGTGTGGTTGTAGATCAAAGGTTTGGCAAACACCTAAATAGGTTTGTGGATCGGGCTTGTAGTGGCGAAATACTTCGGCCGAGAGAATCAGATCCCAAGGTAAACCGCCATTTTTTGCCATATTAGCAAGCAGACCTAAATTACCATTCGATAGCGTGACGATCGTATAGTCATGTTTTAGGAGCCTCAAACCCTGAACTGAATCTGGCCACGGTTTTAATCGATGCCAAGCGAGGTTCAGATGTCTCTTGTGGGCTTCCGTCAGATGATCAATTTTTAGCTCAGTCAGCACTTGATCCAAAATTATGCGGTGCAAGTCGTCGATCCGGGTCCAGCCCAATTCCCCACTACGCACCCGAGCCATCGCTGGCTTATAGCCTGCTCGCCAAGCGCTTGCAAAGGCTATTGGGTCAACCTGGGGAATCAGACGACTAACCTCACTCGTAATTGAGCCGTGCCAATCCACCACAGTGCCAAAGACATCAAAAGCGAGAACGGTCGGTTTCATTGTTGGGTTTAGGGTTCGATTAGGATCATTCATAATAGACAAAAAA
>CANHDS010000151.1 GCA_947459465.1 Burkholderiaceae bacterium
GCGAGCTTATTGCTCACCCCTGAACTTTCACTCACTGGTTACCCTCCCGAGGACCTTTTACTGCGTCCCGGATTTATTCAAGAGACGCAGAGTGTTCTCCAATCCCTCTGTCAACAGCTGGAGAAATTAACAGGCTTAACTGTGATTGTGGGTCACCCCTGCGAATCCGATGCGGGCCTACGTAATGCAGCGTCGGTCATTGAGAACGGTACGATCATTGCGACTTACTTCAAACATGAATTACCGAATCACGAGGTATTTGATGAGAAGCGCTATTTTGTAGCGGGTGAGAATGCCTGCGTTTTTAATCACCACGGTTTAACACTCGGGATTTTGTTGTGTGAAGACATTTGGCACCCAAGGCCTGCGCGTCTAGCAAAGGATGCGGGTGCCCAAATGCTCCTGGTTTTAAATGCCTCACCCTACCATCTCCAAAAAGAACATACTCGCTTTGAACTTCTGAAGCAGCAAAGTCAAGCTTGCGGTTTACCCATCGTCTACCTCAACATGGTCGGCGGGCAAGATGAACTCGTCTTTGATGGGGGATCCTGCGCCGTGAACTCGCAAGGCGAGCTTGTCATTGCGATGCCGCAGTTTCAGGAAGAAATGGGAATGCTTCAGGTGGTGGCCGGCGAGCCGCAACCAGGTGTGATTACCCGCACACTGACTCTTGAGGCGCAAGTCTACCAAGCGCTGGTGATGGGAACGCGTGATTATGTTCACAAAAACCGTTTCCCGGGGGTGATTCTGGGGCTATCGGGAGGCGTGGACTCTGCCTTGGTGTTAGCGATTGCGGTCGATGCATTGGGACCAGATCAGGTCCGCGCAGTCATGATGCCATCGCCCTACACTGCAGAGATCTCCTGGATTGATGCCCGAGAGCTGGCTTCTAATTTGGGCGTGCGATACGATGAGATTCCGATTGAAGGGCCGATGATGGCATTCGAGGGGGCCTTGCAAGCGCAATTTGCTAATTTACCCAGCGATACTACCGAAGAAAATATTCAGGCGCGGGTGCGCGGCACGATCTTGATGGCACTCTCAAATAAGACTGGTCGCTTGGTTCTCACTACCGGTAATAAAAGTGAGATGGCCGTTGGGTATTGCACCCTCTATGGCGATATGGCTGGAGGATTTGCGGTGATTAAAGATATTGCTAAGACCTTGGTCTATCAATTATGTCGCTATCGTAATCAAATCCATCCGGTGATTCCTGAGCGGATTCTGACGCGCGCTCCATCGGCAGAATTACGTCCCAATCAAACCGATCAGGATAGTTTGCCGCCGTATGAAGTGCTTGATGCCATCTTGGCGCGTTACATGGAACAGAATCAATCCGGAGCTGACATCATTGCAGCTGGCTATGATTCTGCGGCGGTGCAAAAAATTACACGTTTAATCCAGATCAATGAATATAAACGTCGTCAGGCGCCTCCGGGAGTGCGTATTACCGCACGCGCCTTTGGTCGCGATTGGCGCTATCCCATTACTTCGGGGGCCAAGCTCTAGGCCTATAAACGATAGGGTAATGAGTAAGTCATCATCCTTGGGTATGATTAAACCAAAGGAGACGCTATGAAACTAATTACATCCATTATCAAACCGTTCAAGCTCGATGAGGTGCGCGAGGCGCTCGCCGAAGTCGGGGTCACGGGTCTCACCGTTACTGAAGTAAAAGGCTTTGGTCGTCAGAAGGGCCATACTGAACTCTATCGTGGCGCTGAGTACGTGGTGGATTTTCTACCGAAGGTCAAAGTTGAAGTGGTTGTTTCTGATCACTTGGTTGAAACCGTAACCGAGGCCATCATCAAGGCAGCGCGGACTGGAAAAATTGGGGATGGAAAGATTTTTGTGAGTCCAATTGAACAAGCCATTCGAATTCGGACCGGTGAAGCGGATGACGCTGCAGTCTAAAACGCAACTTCCTCTAAAACGATACTCTTGCCATTCGGGTTATCCAGCCTTACCTTGAAGCCCTGAAAAAACAGATCGGTTTGACCTAAATTAGAGGTCATCACTACAAAGGGGGCTTTTCCATAAAAAGAATGAGAGCCCCCAGGTTCTAAACTCTTCTTCTCAACTTTGCCGCTCGCGTCTTTCACACAGACCGTTTGAGCACTTCGGCTTTGCACATGAACCATATTCCCCGGCTTTGAAGCAGTTGGCAGTCGATAAGTCTTTGGATTGGAATCTTCCGGCGGACAACCCTCTGCAGCTTGTGAGGCCATGGCTGATGGGGTACTGGCCAGGGGGGGTGGGCTTGTTGGTGTCTCCTCTTTTTTGGGCTCCGCTGCAATCGTTTCAGATGGAAGTTTGGCAACCTCAACGGGCTTCATCGGTTGGGATTGATTGATATTGAAGATCACAATTCCAAACGCAGCAACTACGAGAGCGGCAGCAAAATAATAGGGGCTGCGATTCTTTGGAGTGATTGGCCTGCGGGCCTCATCAAAACGCTCAAGTCGCCCTGGTTGAGGTTTAGGTTCAGATTCAATCGTGGACTCTTGAACACTATTTTTGACCTCACCTTGCGATGCATCTTCGACGGAGTGTGATTCAGATACTTTTACCTCTTGAATTAAATCGGGGCCAAAGTCAAATACTTCGTCATGAGCAAGACCCAACTCATCAGCAACACGTTTTGCTGCATTGGCTTTGATGGCCAAGGAATAAAAATGGCTCTTCTCGCCATTTTCAAGCTGCTCAATTTGTTTGACTGAGAAACAGACTTTGCTTGCCAAATCAGAGACGGAGAGACCCCTGGCTTCGCGAGCCTTCTTTAGTACCTCTCCCCGCACATCTGGTACACGCTTATTCATCCCTAAATGTGTCTCACTTTTTTATGAAATTTATAATTATTTTTATTAGATTCAGTAGGTTAAATGCTTAGTTTAAATAGTATTTATATGGCAAATATGACATAAATGTCCATGTTTGGCTATTTTCTCAAGGGCTAATTAGTGCTTAGCGAGATTGGACTCTAAATAAAACTTCACCAAGTCTTGCAAAGAGTGGGCGTGCATCTTTTCCATGACCCTGGCCTTATGGACTTTGATGGTGGCATCGGTTGTTCCAAGGCGCTCAGCAATTTCCTTATTCATGAGGCCATCTACAAGTAAGATGCAAACCTCCCGTTCCCGAGGAGTTAGTGAATTGAAGTTACGCTTA
>CANHDS010000152.1 GCA_947459465.1 Burkholderiaceae bacterium
AAATAAGGTTGAGCCTAAATCGTTTTCATATTCATTAATAGGATTAACCTGAATCTGCTTTTGCCACACTGGCTCAGCTTTGTTAGCTTCACTCGTTTTAGCGGAGATAATTAAATTTTGGGTTGAAAAGCCCTCGCGAACTGCGTTATCAAAGTCAGCGAGCTCGGCAACCGATCCGAGTGGCTTTCCAGTAATGGATAAGAGATCGCGTCCAAGTATTTTGGCTGCCCCAGGATTACTAGATACTAAGTTAAAGCTGTTATCAAAAATACAAACGCCTGCCGTTAAGTTTCCTAACACGGTCTCCAAAAATGACTTGGACTCTTGTAATGAATCACGTGCATCAGATAACTGCTTGGTCATGACATTAAATTGACGGGTCAGCATACCCAGCTCGTCGCCTGTATCCAACTCAGGTTTAGGGCTTAAGTCTCCCTGCGCAACCGCCTGAGTGCCGCGCAATAACATCAATAATGGCTGTGCTAATTGACGGCCCAGGAGAAGTGCCAACGTGACAGCAACAAATAAGGCAAAAAAGAGTGTTAGGGTAAGCGTGCCGATATACATCTTACGTAAGCCAACCCGCCCGAGAGCCTTCTCTTGATATTCGCTATACGCGGACTCCACCGCATAAATATTTTTAGCCAAAGGCTCAGGAATAAAGCGCACTAACTGCAAAAAATATTTATCGTCTACGTAGCGCGTTGATCCGGCCTTAGTTGGAACGGCCTTTTGGCGAACGATCGGCACAATTGCGCGCACTCGATATCCGGGCTGGCCCTCAGTAATCTCAATTTCATCAAGGAAGGTAATACCATTTTTCTTAAACGCCTCATCAACAACATCAGCGCCTGGTGCCGGAAAAAATTGTTTGGGCCTGAATTCTGTACTGAGAATCAAGGTGCGCTGCATATTAAATAAGCTCACCTCTTGAATTCCAAACTGATTCCGTATCTTGGCAATCATGCTCCCCACTTGTTCGGAAGTCGTGCCGGCGGGGACCTGAACCACCTGTTCAGCAATAAACTTTCCCTCGGCCAAAATTTCTTCTTGGGCAATTCGCAAGGTCACTCGGCCCAACTCCAGGCCTGAATTTAGGGCGGACTCCACCTTAACGTCAAACCAGGTCTCGATACTTTTTGAGACGAACTGCCAAGATACGCTATACAAAATAACACCGGGCACTACCCCAACCAAAGCAAAAATCATGGCGAGCTTTGCAATTAGGCGCGTGCCAAATCGCCCCTTGCGCCAGCGAATGCCAATGACCACCACCAAAATAACGATGGTAAGCAAGAGCAAAACACCAACCACAATATTTGCGGCATACAACCAAATAAAGTATTGATCAAAAAACTCCGTATTGGATGTAGCAGTTGATAAGAAAAGCAGCAAAATCAGCGCAATTAGGCCACTTAATAAGGTAACGAGTGGCAAGGCTCTGCGCTTAATAAAGTCTTTATTGTTTAGGCTAAATATGGGGCTCATTATTTGCGCCCCATTACAGTGGTCATCGATGCATTAAATGGGAACCGCAACCACTCGCCACTTAAAGACCAGTCTCGGCTATTGAGTGCATCAACCTGAAATGGCTTGGGCAGCTTACTTAGATCTAGAGTCATCCGCAATCCTGCCTCGTAATTCTTATCAGAATCAATTGCGCTTACCTCAATCACGCTCCAACCACCAATCGTGCCAGCAATTCGTAAGGCTTCGGTCAATGAGCTTGCATTAAGTGCCAGTCCTCCGGCAGTGATTCGGTATTGACTAATCAGGGGCTGATGTGATAGCCGCACTTGACGTAGGGCATTAACTGCTTTTTCATCAAACCAATACCATCGACTCCGAGTTAACTCAAACTGAACCGAAAAGTGAAGTGTTACCCCCTTTTTGAGAGCATTTTCTAAGCCAGGCGGTAACTCAATTCCAAAGTTAGCATTTAAGAGCCAAGTACCCTCAATCCTTGCGAGCTCGGCTTGCTTTACTTTAATGCCTTGAGCTTGGGCTGGGCTTGTCATACAAACCGCAACGAGGCAGGCCAGCCCCCACAAGGAATATCTTAAAAAAGTAGTCATGATTGATGCTTTTTTAACAAGCCATAAAAAAATCCGTCGTGATGCTCGCTCGGCAGCAGTTGGCCTGGCGCCTCTAATCGTAAAGCATTCGGGTGGTCTTTCACAAACCGGGCGATTTGATCTTCACCCTCCTCAGGAAAAATAGAGCAGGTTAAATAAAGCAATATGCCGCCATTCTTTAACATGGTCCAGGCATTCTCAAGGATTGCGCGTTGAATCTCAACCAAACGACTGAGATCTTGCGACCTTCTTAAAAAGACGATGTCGGGATGGCGCCTGACAATGCCCGAAGCAGAGCAAGGGACATCCAAAAGAATCTTGTCAAACAAATGGCCATCCCACCAGTCCTGTTGACTGGCATCACCCGTAATCACATGTGTGCGATTATTTACAAGCTGAAGTCGAGTAAGCGTATTCACTATTTTTTTTGCACGCTCAGGGTCGATCTCCAACGCAATGAACTCTTCAGGCTCGGCAAGGATTGTCTCTAAAAGATGGGCGGTTTTTCCTCCCGGCGCTGCGCAGGCATCTAGCAGACGCTCCCCTTTTTGGGGGCGTAACAACTCTGGGGCGAGCTGTGCTCCTGCATCTTGAATCGATACCGCTCCTTGCACAAAGTCCGGTAGCTGTGAAACAGGTAATGGCGCATCAAGAATCAATGCACTCTGCAATGGAATACCAGCCAACTCAGAAAGTGTGCGATACCCAATACCTGAGCGCTCCAGCTTAGCACCATAATTGGCAAGGCTTCCTATCGTTTGATTGATCCGCAAAGTCAGCGGGGGAGGCGTTTGCTGACAATCACAAATTTTTTCCCATTGATCTGGATAGGCCGCCTGAATTCGCTTTAACCACCAATCTGGGTAAGGGAGCCCAAACCGACCGCTCGAGTTTATGGGTGTGTCTACTGCCGTAACAACTTTACGTAATACGGCATTCATTAAGCCTTGGGCATGCTTTGTTTTTGGCGACAGTCCAGCCGCTTTCACAGCTTCGTTTACGATGGTTGGAACAGCGTATTGATTTTGTTTCCCTCCCTGGTTCTTGATAAGCATTATCGCAACTGTTAGGAGAGTATTGAGCTCCT
>CANHDS010000153.1 GCA_947459465.1 Burkholderiaceae bacterium
GGTAGTAGTTTCAGAATTTTGTGAATATCAATCACTGCTTGACTCATAGCGTGTCCATAAAAAAGTTACAAATCGGGTTTATTAACCGAATCGGATTTTTTGCTTTCCAGTTCCCGAATCCGCTCCCGTATTTTATCCAGTCCGCGCAAAATCGCAGCATTTCGCTCCCAAGCGGAATGGGGCATGGAGGGAAAAACGCCCGTAATGTGTGTACCAGACTCTGTAATAGAACGAATCACGGGGGTGCCCCCCGATACAGTCGTTCGGTCTGCGATCTGCAGGTGGCCCGCAAAATTCGCGTTGCCGCCAATCACGCAGTAATTACCAATGGTGGTGCTGCCTGCAATGGCCGCGCAACCAGCGATGACGGTATGCGCGCCGATCACTACATTATGCGCAATTTGTACTTGGTTATCGATCTTGCAACCATCGCCAATGGTAGTGTTTGCCATCGCCCCCCGATCAATTGTTGTACAAGCCCCAATTTCAACATCTTGGCCAACATGTACACCGCCAGTTTGTGGGATTTTGAGCCACTGGCCCCCTTGCGCTGAAAACTCTGGAGCAAAGCCAAAACCATCGGCTCCAATCACGGCACCACTATGAATAATGCAACGATCGCCCACTACGCAATCATGATAAATCGTCACGTTGGGATAAATGAGGCAATCATCTCCTAAGACGCTGTCTCTGCCAATACTGATTTGACCCAAAAGAACCGTACGCTCACCCAAACGAACCCCAGGTCCAATTTGCACAAAGGGTCCAATATGACATGAGGCTGGAATGATGGCAGTTTCATCAATAACTGCCATAGGACTGATTCCTGGGGGGTAGTTTGGAGCACTTTGCCTCGCGAACCATTGTGCAATCTTGGCAAAGATGGCATAAGGATTTTTTGAAACAAGGTATGTTGTCTTTGTAGACAGAGAATGCCCTTGCAAGAACTCTAAGTCTGCCTCGCTAACAATTAATGCACCTGCAGCACTATCAAGCGCCTGTTGCCGATAGAGGGGATTCGATAAAAAGGAGATCTCGTCAGATTGGGCTCGCTCTAGCGGGGCAAGCGCCCGAAGTAATCGGGAACCATCCCCCACCAAGCTAACTTGAAATTGTTCGGCTAGCTCAGTGGCGGTTGGCATAGGTTTACTTAAGGTTGTTTAAGACCCTTATAACCTCATCGGTCACGTCAAGTCTCGGATTGAGGTACGCTGGGGGCTCTTGAAAAATAACATCGATCTTGCGCTGTTCAGCGACTTGTCGAATAGCAATATTTGCTCGCTCCGCAATTTTTGCTCGCTCTTCCGCATTGCGTTGATTAGCATCATCATTTAACTCGCGGTTTTTACGTTGCAACTCACGGTCAAAATCAGCCAACTCCCTCTGCCTACGAATTCTCTCAGCTTCGGGCATCACCGCAGCGTCTTTATCTAATTTCTCAGCAGTAGCCTTAATTTTCTGAGCACCATCCCGAATTTCATTCTGACGTTTTGCAAACTCATTTTGTAAACGCGATTGAGCAGCTTTTGCCATATTGGATTCAACAAAAATCTTTTCGGCATTCACAAAAGCGATACGAGGTGGGGCATCCTGTGCAAACGCTATAGAACACATGCCCGTTATTAACGTGGCTAAAACTAATTTAGACCCTTTGGTCATTAATCCCTGAATCATGATCACTTTCCTTACAATTAAAACGCTGTACCCACTTGAAACTGCAGTCTCTGAATTCTATCAGTTGGCTGTGCATTTACAGGTATGCCGTAACTGAATTTTAATGGACCCAGTGGGGAAATCCAGGATAAACCGAAACCATAAGAGTATTTCAGGACTAAATTGATATCCTGAAAGGCATTACCGCCATCGGCAAAGGTAAAGAGACGCAAGGTCTTATCGGCACCTGAGCCCGGGACAGGGAAGGTGTACTCAACGTTCGTGACGATCTTTGACTGGCCGCCGGTGGGCAAAAAGGTACCGGTTGTCGTATTGAAATAGGTTGGCCCTAAGGAACCTGGGGCGTAACCCCTGACCGATCCGATACCGCCCACGAAGTAATTCTTAGTAATGGGGTATGGCTTACTGCCATACGCCTCGCCATAACCCACTTCACCATTAAAAGACAAGATATTGCCTTGAGAAAATGAGTGGTATTGCTGATACTGAGCGTTTAACTGGTAGTACAAAAGATTGCCTAATGGTGTTCCAACTTCTGCAGATAAGCGCTGTAAAGAACCTTTTGATGGAATAAGAGCGCTATCACGACCATCGCGAGCCCAGCCAACATTTACTGGAATGTTGTAAGTTTGTAGACGGCTTGGAATGGTTTGGCCCCAGTCCTGAACATAGGTTTGGTACGGCTGTGGAGTATTTTGAGTCACATAAATATCAAAAAATTCAAGGCCTGTTCCGTAGAACACCCGATCGACCTCGGTGTAGGGCACGCCAAACTTTAAGTTTGTACCAAAAGACTTAATCTGATAGTCAGGATCACCCACGTAATATAGCGGCTTATTGGAGCGATAAAAGAAGTCGGTATAGCGACTAATGCCGTCCTCCGTAAAGTAAGGATCAAATTGCGAAAGAGCCAATGATTGATTAATCTTACCCAGAGAGAAATTAAGACCGATACTCGTTCCTGTTCCAAACGCATTCTCTTGGTTAATGCCTGCACTCAGAATTAACTTTTCAGTAGAAGAAAATCCAGCGCCAATCGAGATCGCACCAGTAGGCTTCTCCTCAACTTTCACATTAACGTCCACCTGATCGGGTGAGCCAGGAACATCAGAGGTGGTGATTTCACTATCTTTGACATAGCCCGTTCGACCAATCCGCTCTTTAGAAATCCGAATTTTTTCACTATCAAACCAGGCGCTCTCAAACTGACGCATTTCACGCCGAATCACGAGATCCCGTGTTTTCGAGTTACCCGTAATTTCAACTTTACGCACATACACCCTCCGACCCGCATCAATCACCAGCGTAATATCTACCTCATTTAAATCACGTCGAATATCCGGCTGGGGGTTAATGACCGCAAAGGCGTAGCCATACGAACCCAATTTCTCAGCAATCGCTTTGGTGCTTTCTGCTAACTTTGCAGACGAGAAGGTATCGCCAGCTTTGATAGTCAATAAAGATTGAAAC
>CANHDS010000154.1 GCA_947459465.1 Burkholderiaceae bacterium
CGAGTTCTTTTGAGAGGCTCGCAATGTTGTCATGTTGATTTGGGTTTGCAGTGAAGCAAAGCTCATAGTCATCGCCACCAGAGGCTGCGCATTGATACTGAATTGCCTGATCTTGCCGACGTAGCACTTGAGAGCGGGGCAGGGCATCGAGGTTAATTTGGGCGCCCACATGGGAGGCCTCCAAAATGTGTCGTAAATCACCCAACAATCCATCCGATACATCTAAGGCTGCAGTTGCGATTTCACGCAGAGCAATTCCGAGCGTGACTCGGGGAAGGGGCGAATGAAGTCGCTGATTGATCCGATTGAGTTCTTCGGCGTCCAGATCCAAAGACCATTCTTTACGAATACATCCCAGAGCTAAACGAGCATCGCCCAGTTCGCCAGAGACCCAAATAGAGTCGCCAACCTGAGCACCTGACCGTAAGATCGCCTGACCATTCGGAACGAGGCCAAAGGCCGTAATGCTAATCGTTAATGGTCCTTGACAGGTATCGCCGCCAATCAGGTGGCAATCAAAGAGATCGGCTAAATCAAATAAACCATTTGCAAATCCATGTAACCAGGCTTGCTTCTGTTTTGGTAGGGCAAGAGCCAGAGTAAATCCCATTGGAGCAGCGCCCATTGCAGCTAGATCCGATAAATTAACCGCGAGTGATTTTTTCCCGACGAGGTAAGGGTCGGTATCCGCAAAGAAATGCCGATCGGCCACTAACATATCCGTTGTGATCACCAACTCTTCCTTTAATTGACAGGCGATTACTGCCCCATCATCACCAATCCCGAGAAGGGGTGCATTTTTAGGTTTGGCTTTCATCATTTGATCAGCCCGCGTTTGGAAGATATCGCGGATCAATTCAAACTCCCCAAGTTTGCGAGTATTGGATGGCGGGTTTTGGGCTAATTGCTTACTCATCTTCGTATTGTAGGCGGGCTTTATGGCCGTATTCGAGTAAGACCAGCCGTTTAAGAGGGCATTCAAACTAAGGTTCTTTAGAGGAATAGAATAGAGCCCTTGGCAATACTGTTTAAGGCTCTAAGCCCATTTATCTCATTACCCGCGGAAATCTATGAGTCAATCAACCAACAAACCTAATCAAAATAAAGAAGAACAAATTAAGGCCTTACGCGAGGCTGCGTTGAAATACCACGAGTTTCCAGTTCCGGGAAAAATATCCATTGCACCCACAAAGCAATTAACGAACCAACGTGACCTATCTTTAGCCTATACACCGGGAGTGGCAGCCGCCTGCGAGGAAATAAAACGAGATCCTGCGAATGCTTTCCGGTATACCGCCCGTGGCAATTTAGTTGGTGTGGTTACAAATGGCACAGCCGTTTTGGGCTTGGGCTATATTGGCGCATTGGCGAGTAAGCCTGTTATGGAGGGTAAGGCGGTACTCTTTAAAAAGTTCGCAGGCATTGATGTGTTTGATATTGAAGTCAATGAAAGCGATCCTGAAAAGTTGGTTGAAGTGATAGCGGCCCTTGAGCCAACCTTTGGTGGAATTAATCTCGAAGATATTAAGGCTCCCGATTGTTTCTTAGTTGAGCGCAAACTACGTGAACGCATGAAGATCCCCGTCTTTCATGATGATCAACATGGCACGGCGATCGTAGTTGCAGCAGCAATCCTCAATGGTCTAAAAGTTGTTGGAAAAGATATCACGAAGGTAAAGCTAGTCACATCGGGTGCTGGTGCAGCGGCATTGGCATGTTTGGAGTTACTAGTTCATCTTGGATTGCCAAAGAGCAATATTTGGGTAACCGATATTGTTGGTGTGGTTTATGAGGGCCGTACTGAACTCATGGATCCGCAAAAATCACCGTTTGCACAAAAGACCGATAAACGTACCTTGGGTGATGTGATTGAGGGAGCCGATGTATTTTTGGGCTTATCCGCTGGTGGAGTCTTAAAGTCGGAGATGGTCAGCAAAATGGCAAAGCAGCCTTTGGTATTTGCTTTGGCAAACCCTACTCCTGAGATCTTGCCTGAAGAGGTAAAAATGGTGCGACCCGATGCCGTAATGGCAACCGGACGAACCGATTATCCAAATCAAGTTAACAACGTCCTGTGCTTTCCCTTCATCTTCCGCGGGGCTTTAGATGTTGGTGCAACAACCATTACCACCGAGATGGAAATTGCGGCTGTGAAAGCAATTGCTGAGTTAGCCCAAGCTGAGCAAAGTGATGTGGTTGCGGCGGTTTATAGCTCGGAGAATTTGGCGTTTGGCCCTGATTATTTGATTCCAAAACCTTTCGATCCGCGCCTCATCACAGCGATTGCGCCAGCGGTTGCTAAGGCCGCCATGGACGGCGGTGTTGCGAGCCGACCCATTAAAGATTTTGCACTTTACAAGGACCAATTGCAGCAATTTGTTTATCACTCGGGTACGGTCATGAAACCCTTATTTGGGATTGCTAAGAAGATCCCAATAGAGCAAAAGCGGATTGTCTTTTGTGAGGGCGAGGATGAGCGTGTGATGCGCGCAGTTCAAATTATGCTTGATGAAAGTTTGGTGAATCCCATCCTGATTGGGCGTCCATCGGTCATAGAGCATCGCATCGAGAAGTATGGTTTACGGATGAAATCAGGCGTGGATATTGACATCGTTAATCCAGAGAGTGATACCCGCTACCGTGATTTTTGGCAAACCTATTTGCAACTGACCGAGCGCAAGGGAGTGACAGAGTCGTTTGCGAAGCTTGAGATGCGTCGCCGTAATACTTTAATCGGCTCTATCCTTCTTAAAAAAGGACAGGCAGATGGCATGATTTGCGGCACGATCAGTAATACCGCCATTCATTTGAAGTACATTGATGAAGTCATTGGTCACGAACCCGGTGCGACAGTGTACGGAGCAATGTCTGGACTGATATTGCCTAATCGCCAAGTTTTTTTGGTTGATACCCATGTCAATATTGATCCTAGCGCTGCTGAGTTAGCTGAAATCACCCTCTTGGCGGCAAGTGAGATGCGCAAGTTGGGCATGACCCCAAAAGTTGCCCTCCTTTCCCATTCAAACTTTGGTTCTAGTGATGCACCGTCGGCTGCAAAAATGCGCGAGGTATTGGCGATCTTGCAGAAAACTGCCCCGGATCTAGAGGTTGATGGTGAGATGCATGGTGATTGC
>CANHDS010000155.1 GCA_947459465.1 Burkholderiaceae bacterium
AAATGCTCCGCGCTTAACCAAGGAGCAAGTGGAGGTCATGGACTTGATTGATGCGATCTTGCAAGAACCAGGATTTCCATTGCAAATGGCGTTCGAGCCTGGCGATATTCAGCTCTTGCATAACCATCAAATTTTGCATTCCAGAAATGATTTTGAGAACTGGCCCGAGCCCAAACGCCATCGTCACTTACTGAGACTTTGGATTGCCCCACCACTGGGACGGCCGTTGCCTGACTACTTTGCCTCCCGCTGGGGCAATACCACTCCGGGGGATCGGGGCGGCATCATCGTGCCAGGCACCAAACTCTCGGTTGAACTCAGCATTTAGAGCCATAAAACCACATAAACCTAGTTATTACCCTGATTGGTTTCTAAAAAATCGACTTGTAGTATCAAATGTCGTGCCTATAAAAACATCCCATTGTGGAGGAGACTATTCATGTTGAAGTTTAGTAAACGCCTGATCGGCAAATCAATTTTTGCGGGACTTGTGGCTAGCGCTCTTGGTATGAGCCCAGCGCTTGCGCAAAATTACCCCAACAAACCTATTACCTTAATCGCACCCTACGCAGCAGGGGGTGATAGTGATTTCTCGGGTCGCAATCTGGCTGCAGTCGCGAGTAAGTTGATTGGTCAATCAATTGTTGTTCAAAACGTAGTCGGTGCTTCTGGCACCATCGGATCGCAACGCGTTCGCACTGCGCCACCCGATGGATATACTTTATTAGTATCCCGTGGCGGCTCACAAGCCATTACCCCGGCTCTTGATAGTAGCACGCCCTATAAATGGAATGATTTCACGATGATCTCGTTATTGGATTTCAATCCAGTCGTGTGCGTGGTCAAGAATGATGCACCTTACAAGAGCATGAAAGATTTGATTGATGCGATTCGTGCCAATCCCGGTAAGCTCAATTACGCAACCGCTGGCCCCGGCACTACCCAGCACTTAGCAGTGGAGGTTATCCTAAGCCAACTCGGATTACCATCAACCGCGGCCATGATGATTCCATACAAAGGAGGCGGTGAGGCAACGACTGCTTTATTAGGCGGTCAAGTGCAATTCATTTGCAACAATCTCACCACCATGGTTGGTCAAATTAAAGGCGGCGCGATGCGTGCTCTTGTGACCTCTACCCCAAATCGACTCAAGGATTTTCCTGATGTACCCACTGCGAAAGAAATGGGAATCGGTAATTTAGAACAGGTCATGGGCTGGAGCGGCCTATATGGACCCCCAGGATTACCTGCTGAAGTAGTTAATAAATGGCAAGCCGTTCTTAAAGAAGTCGCTAAAGACCCAGCTTGGCTGCGTGGTAACGATACCGTTGGTGCAATCCCAGCGATTCGTTCACCACAAGATACTGAGAAATTTGCCAGGGAGCAGTTTGAGCTCTACAGCAAACTGGGGTCTCAGCTCAACCTCAAGAAGTAAACAATGTTGTGATCACCACGGCCCCACACCATGGGGCCGTTTTATTTGGCCACGTTCTCTCGTTTAGCTGCCTCATACAAGGGCATGACCTTGGGTATCAATGCAGAGAGCTCTTTAATACGATTTTCATTGGAAGGATGGGTTGATAAAAACTCCGGAGGATTTTTACCCTGACTTTCTTTACTCATTTTTTGCCACAGCGTAATCGCTGCGCGTGGATCATAGCCTCCACGTGCTGCAAGCTCTAAGCCAATTGCGTCGGCTTCACGCTCATTTTGCCGAGAGTTGGGAAGAACCATCACGTATTGCATGATTTGATTAGCTGCATCAATGGATTGGGCCGAGCCCGCTCCAGCGGCTGCCAGTGCGACATTACTAATAATGTTTTGGGCGAGCGCTTGGGATACCTGTTCGCGTCCATGCTCCCGAACAGCATGAGCAATCTCGTGACCCATGATGGCGGCAATTTCATCATCGGTCAAGTTCAGTTTATTGATAATTCCGGTATAGAAAGTAATGCGGCCACCGGGTGCACAGGTAGCATTCACAACGGGTGAGTCAATTAATTGCAAACCCCAGCCCCAATTGCGGGTATCGTCCCGAAATACTGCGGTTTGCGGAATTAAGCGATTAGCAATGGTCTTGAGACGCTCATATTCGGGACCACTCGTAATCAGTATTTTTTTCTTCTGAGCCGCCTTCGCCTGTTGCTCAAAACTGATCGCCGCCATCCGATCAATTTGGGCTGCAGAAATCATCATGAACTGGGAGCGCTCGACACCAACTACGCCTGGTCGACTGGTATTAGCGCATGCCACTAGGAGGCAGCATGCCACTAAAACGCTAACAACCGTTTGAATAAATCGGGGGCGGTAGATCAGGTGCATACTGGTTAATCGCCTGATGTGGATCAGCGGATGACCTGCGCTAGTTACGTTTAAGACTTGGGGCAGGTAAGCCCTCGATTAGGATATTCAAAATCGACGGTAAACCCTTGGCCTGTAGACGTTGCGCGGCAGGTAAAACATCAGTAGCGTCAGTGACTAGTTCACCAGCACCACCAAATGCGAGTGCCACCTGATCGTACCGAGACGGTAGAAGTTCACAACCCTTAGCGCGTTCTTGACCATACTCCCGAACCTGAATTTGATACTCCGCATTCCAGCACGCATCATTCCCTACCACGCCAATAAATGGCAGCTGATACCGCACTGCCGTATCAAGCTCGGATGAATGAAACCCAAAAGTACCATCACCCATTACTGCAACGACCGGCACGCCAGGCTTGGTGAACGCTGCCGCAGTAGCGAAGGGAAGGGCAGCGCCAATCGAACCAGCAACACCATTAATCACACGATTTGGTGCACGCAGACAGGCTTGGGCCCACTGACCAATTTCACCACCATCGACTACCAATACAGAATCTGGATGAGAGTCAAGAATAGTTTGTAACGCAAGCATTGCTCTAGCTGGGTGGGCATGGTTGGGTGTCTTGGATGTTGCGGTCGACCATGTGTTGGGGCGATATGCGATTGCCTCGTTCACCCAAGGTAACCAGCTGGCATCTTGTACTTTGGAATGAACACTTTGAGCCGCATGTAGCAAGGCATCTATCGAAGGCGATAAATCAGCCTGAATGGCTAACTCTAAGCGTGAGCCAAGTGCATTCTGAGAGCGCTTGAGTTCAGGCGCCTC
>CANHDS010000156.1 GCA_947459465.1 Burkholderiaceae bacterium
CCAATGCATGCAAATGGAGCGCTTCCAAGCACTTTTTTGTTGGCTCTTTGGGGTATCTTGTACAACCACACCAACTCGGCGAAGTGCTGAGATGGAGCCAAAAAAATAGGCGCGATCACTGGGTTGCGTGATGATGGCTAAATCGTACCGTTGGAATAATCGATTAAAGAGCTTTAGGTATTCCCATAGATTGGGATGCTCAGAGGTCTCAATGAGTTCATGAATTTCTGGATTGCCCTTGAGCATATCGAGCTTACCGCGGTAGCCCAGAAAATCAAATCGAGCCTCTGGCCAAATCCGGCGCGCAGCTTGAATGAGGGGTGTGGTGACTAGTACATCACCAATTTGTCGTGTAGCGATAAAAAGAACTCGGCTTGGATCGTTCATACCTTAACACCAGCCTTTGCCATAATTTTTTCACGGACTCGTTTTGCATTTTCAGCCGCTTTGGACTGATCAGAGATTCGATGAAACAGATGAAATACTTCCGTTGACCATGCGCCTGATTGACGTCGAATCCCAGCATGTTGAAGACGAAAGACAAAATCAGCATCTTCGTGACCCCAGCCAGTCATAGACTCATCAAAACCACCAATTGCGAGCGCATCCTCTTTCCAGCACGCCATATTGCAACCTTTAATGCGGCGCCAAACAAATTTCTGATAAATCCGCCATGCACCTGGGCCCAACTTCAGAACAATGGGCCAAAATTTATTAATTCCACCATTTAAGCGATAGCTAATTAAATTGCTTTTGAAAGCTAAGAAGTTCCACTGCGGCCAACTTAGGATCTTTTGAGTTAATGATTCACTTAAGAGAACGCGACTGCCGGTCACCATCATTTGCTGCGTAGCGAGCTGACGGTGGCGCTTTACAAAATCAGGTTGCACAATGCAATCACCATCTAAGAAAATAAGGTACTCGCCTTGGGCAGCATGGATCGCTTGATTAAGAATCATTGTTTTTCGAAAGCCCTGATCTTCTTGCCATAGATGTTGGATGGAGAGCTTGGAGCGCTCCATCATGGAATGAATTAGCGTTGCGGTCTCTGGTTTCGATCCATCGTCGGCAATGATGATCTCAAAATTTCGATCAGTTTGAGTTTCTAATGATTCGAGACAAAAACGCAGGGCTTCTGGCCAGTTATAGGTGGCAAGTAGGATCGATATTTTGAACATAAATAATCCTAGCCCTTTGGATCCTGAGCACGCGCTATTTGATGGAGTCGCCAAAGCTTCATGTAGCGATAATACGTGCCCTGTGCATTGGAGCATGCCAAGGAAAAGCCTTGGGGACCATCTAAAAATCCAGCCCTTAAGAAGTAAGTCCGGATGAATGACCAGGCCCCATGCAAGATGGCTTTGATTGGATTACCCGTCTTGCCCTTGGCAAATGCTTGTTGGGCTGAGTCGGTAGAATAGCGCTCCATTTTTACTCGAACCTGCTCTTGATTCATGAAGCTGTAATGGAGCATCTGATTTTGTAGTTTTAGGACCGAGCCTTGGGGGATTAAACGTTCATGGACTAAATCAGAAGAGAATCTTGCAGTGCCTCGCTTAAAGAGTCGATCCACATAGTCGGGAGTCCAGCCAGAATGGCGCATAAAGCGTCCGCAATACCACGATAGGCGTGGGATGGCATAGCAATTGGCTAGCGGTTGGCTAAGAACCGATTTGATCTCAGCACGTAGTTCAGGAGTGAGGCGCTCATCAGCATCGAGCGATAGGATCCAATCGGAGTTTGCCAAATCGAGGGCCCGGTTCTTTTGGGGGCCAAAGCCAGGCCAATCGTCAGGGGAGCTTATCAGCGCCCCATAGTCTTTAGCGATCTCAAGGGTTTTATCAGTGCTTTGGGTGTCTACCACTACAATTTGATCAGCCAGCCCATCTAAGGAGGCTAAACAATCCCCAAGATTGGCTTCCTCGTTTCGAGTAATGAGTATGACTGATAAGGTGGGCATAATTCATTATATGAATGCTTCAGACCGACAAGCTCTAAACCGACTAATTGGCTATTTACGCCCCCATACCCGCCTGATCATTGGCTCTCTTCTGGCTATGGCTTTGGTAGCGGCCTCGGAGACCTCCATTCCGGCTCTGATGAAGCCCCTTTTGGATGATGGATTTTCAGGGAAGATGAATGACCAGTTATGGCTAGTGCCCGTTTTTCTGGTGGGACTTGCTATCGTGCGCAGCGGCGCTCAATTCCTCTCCAACTATCTACTGACCAAGGTTATTAGCAACATTTTGTTAAAACTACGCGAACAAATGTTCGCTCGGCTCTTACGCGCCAAAACCGAGTACTACCAAAAGACTACAGCCTCGAACTTAATTAATGCGGTGGTGTTTGAGGTTAATAACGTTCTGTCGATTATGGGCGGCATGCTAATTAGTTTGGTACGTGATTTGCTGACGGTGATTGGTTTGATGGGGTATTTGCTGTATTTGAATTGGCGTCTGACACTAGTGGTCTTCGTGATTTTTCCGATGATTGCGTATGTGATGAGTAAGATCAATAAACGCTTACGCAGTCTCAACCGACAACAGCAAACTATGACCAGTGAGCTAGCGTACGTGGTCGAAGAGGCTGCCGCCGGTCACAAGATTGTGAAAGTGCATGGCGGTGAAGACTATGAGATGCGGCGTTTTATGGAGAAAGCCGAGCAATTACGCAAGTTCACCCTCAAGGCCGCAGTTGCCGGTGGATTAAATCAGCCGATTACTCAATTGATTGCCTCCATGGCCTTATCGGTGGTTTTGGTGATTGCCATCATGCAGTCAGCGACCCAAGGGGTCACGGTTGGCAGTTTTGCAGCATTCATTACAGCGATGCTGTTAATTGTGTCGCCACTTAAGCACCTAGCAGATATTAATCAGCCCTTGCAGCGAGGACTGACTGCTGCTGAGATGATCTTTCAGTTAATTGACCAGCCGGTTGAGGAGGAGAAGGCTCAGACAGGCAATCTAAAACGCCTTGAAAAGGCAAAAGGCGAAATTACATTTGAAGATCTTTCCTTCTCGTATGATCAAGAAGAAGGCCGAAAAGATGCCTTACGTCATATTAATCTTGCGATTAAACCAGGTGAGGTAATCGCCCTTGTAGGACCATCGGGTGGGGGCAAATCAAC
>CANHDS010000157.1 GCA_947459465.1 Burkholderiaceae bacterium
AATATTAATAAATTCAGTGAGTTTCCCCAGGCGATTGAAGCACACCTGCCTAAACTCAGCGATAAGACCTTGGTGAGCTTTTGCACTGGCGGGATCCGCTGTGAAAAATCGGGCTTGTATTTGCGTGAACGCGGTCTTGAACACAGCTATCAATTAGATGGTGGGATCTTGCAATACTTTGAAGATATTGGCGGGGATCACTATGACGGTGATTGCTTCGTGTTTGATGAACGCGAAACCCTAGAGCCAAGCCTTACTGCCAAGCACCAGGGTAGACTCAACCCAAAGAAAAATCCGACTTAATCGAGCTTACCTAATCAGACTTGCCAACTAAATTGAAATGCTCAACGGCAGGGGGTTGGGTAAAAAATGGGCCAACAATACTGCGCCATTCGGTAAATGCTGGGGATCCCCGAAAATCCACCATATGGTTCTCAAGCGTATCCCAATAAATCATGAGTAAGTAGCGATTCGGTGATTCAATACTATGATTGACCTTAAAACCCCGAAACCCCTTAGCGGGAGCGATGGCGGTTCGAACGCCTCGTAAAATCGCCTCATTAAATTGGGCTTGCTTGCTCTCTTCGATACGAATATCAACCACTTCTAGAATCATTTTGCTTCCTCAAGTTCAAGGTAAAACATCAATTATCATCGATTTATTAATTAATTCATCAAATTCATATGCACATTAAACCCATCATTGTTGTTTTAGGAGACTATGAGCGCTGCTTGCAACACTATGCCGATTGGTCGCAAATTCAAGCACGCTCCGAATTACGATTTTTCCATGAGCCCCTTAATGGAGAATTGCTGTATCAAGCTGTCCAAGATGCGCATGCGATTGCTTTAGTTCGTGATTGCTCCCCATTTGATTCTTCACTCATTAAGCGCCTGACAAATCTCAAGTTGTTTGTTTTTACAGGGATGCGCAATGCCTTACTAGATCATGTCGCCCTCCTCAATCAAGGGGTGACCGTTGCTTGTACACGGGGTGGGCCATCCAAAGAGACCACAACTGAACTAACCTGGGCTCTCATTCTTGCTGCCAGTAAGCAGGTGGTTGATCAATCTCAGATGATGAATGGCGGGCAATGGCGTAATGCCCATTCCGTATTACCCATGCTTTGCGGGCAACGTCTAGGCATTATTGGACTAGGCGGCATTGGTAGCTTAGTCGCCAAAGTGGGCGCTGCGTTTGGAATGGAACTGGTTTGCTGGAGCCCGAACATGACCAAGGAACGTGCACATGCAGCCGGATGTGAGTTTTTGCCATTAGAGGCTCTTTTACAAACTTCAAAAATTGTGAGCTTGCATTTGGTGGCGAGTGAACGCACCAAAGGGCTCATTCATCAAGACCGTTTAGCGATGATGCGCAAAGACTCGGTATTGGTGAACACCTCACGCTCAAGCTTGATTGTGACCAAGGATCTAATCACTGCTCTCAGGCTTGGTAGACCAGGGCAGGCTGCTCTCGATGTGTTTGATCAAGAACCACTTCCCAAAGATAGTGAACTCCATCGCATCCCAAATTTACTCATGACCCCCCATTTAGGCTTTGTCGCTGAACCTATTTTTAAGGACTTTGCGACAGGCATTGTCGATACACTTGATGCCTGGCTCGATGGAAAGCCTGTGCCATTACCCTACCCATCAAATTAAAGAGTCATGCAGCATAGTCCTACTCATTTATTTATTACCTTCACACTAATTGGACTATCAGGCTTTGGTGGCGTCCTACCCTGGGCTAGAAGAAGCTTAGTTGAACAAAAACAGTGGCTCAGCTCTCAAGAATTCAATGCGCTATTGGGAGTCTGCCAATTAGTTCCTGGCCCTAATATTGTTAACCTTGCAGTATGTGTGGGCGAGCGTTTTGGGGGCGTACGAGGAGCATTTGCCGCTGTTGGGGGACTAATGCTAGCCCCGATGACCGTTGTGATTTTACTGGCTCTGCTCTACGACCACTATGGGGAGTTTGAGCGCGTTCAAGGTATTTTGCGAGGCATCTCTTCCGTGGGTGTTGGCTTAATCGCAGCAACGGGATTTAAGATGCTGAAAGACGAACTCGGCTACCCTCCCATGCTTATTGTGATTGCGATTAGCATCATGATTGCCACCATCTATCAGTTAGCGCTTGGCTGGGTCGTTGCCATCACCTTGCCGCTTGCACTAGTGGTTGCTTGGAGAAAGGCACAATGATCATCGGCCTCGCTGGGCTGTTTATCAAGCTATCCTTATTCTCGTTAATCGCATTTGGCGGAGTCAATGCCTTACTCCCAACCTTGTATGACATCTCAGTTAATCAAGAGGGCTGGATTGATCATCAAACATTTATTCATTACTTTGCGATTGCTCAGGCTGCCCCAGGTCCCAACCTATTAACCGTTACCTTAATTGGCTGGAATGCATTTGGCTTGGCAGGCGCCCTCTTAGCGACTTTAGCTGTTTGCTGGCCATCGTGTATCTTAATTTTTTATCTACAGCGAGTGATCGCCAACCTTCAACATGTGCAATGGAAGAAAACCATTGAGTATTCGGCAAGCGCCCTTGCAGTTGGCTTAGTGCTGGCATCTGCTTGGCAGATTGCCATCCGAATTAATGGTAACTGGGCAGCCTATGCACTAACTATTTTTAGTATTCTGTTTGTCTTACTCAGTAAGCGCCATCCTCTTTATCTGATTGGGTTAGGCGCAATCCTAGGATTTTTTGGCTTTATTTGAGTGCGTGAACCGTCCAAATGCCAAGGAAGGTTAGCAATAAGGATCCGCAAACATGCATCAAGGCCAGACCTAGGGCGAGCATCAACTGATCTCGCTGCATCAGTTGCACTACCTCTGCAGAGAAACTTGAAAATGTGGTTAAACCACCCAAAAAACCGGTCATGATGAAAAGCCGCCATTGCGGAGAAATCGTTGGTTGATCGATGAAATATGCTAGAGCAACACCTACTAGATAAGCTCCCAAGAGATTCGCCATTAGCGTTCCCATCGGAATCGCCGAGGAAAATGATGCTGCAAAACTATTAAACCAGGCACGTAAGAGCGCCCCAAGACCAGCTCCAAAAAAGATAGCAACAATCGATACAGAAGCAGTAGACATTCCCATA
>CANHDS010000158.1 GCA_947459465.1 Burkholderiaceae bacterium
ATCATTTTGCCTGCCCGAAGGTCGGCCACGATCTCATGAACAGGACTAATAGCAGGTAACGATAAGTTAGGCATGGTTGTTGAATTTACAAATAGAGCGCCATTTTAAGCCTTCTTGATCTTTTGTAGGGCTCTACATCAAGATTTTCCGAAGAGGCCGATGGTTAAGACCTGAGGATTGTGCAACAATTTTGGGGATCTACCACCAAAGGAATGACCCCATGAACCATGACCATCCGTCCGAATCAGGAACGGTGTTATTTGAACTTTTGATTGCGATGGCCTTAATCGTGGGTAGTATTGCGGTCGCGCATACAGTTTATTCAAAGCTCGTCATGAAGGCCATTCAATTAGAGCACTCACATGCTGCATGGGTTCATCAGAGGAACCAACATGAGATTGCGCTTTACCTCAATCGATCCGAACGCTACCAAACGAACTATTTGCCTCGATCAAAACGATGAATCTCCTGGCGTGTTTAACGGCATTCACACTCGGTACTATTTTGCTTTTGCCACCCGCATGGTTGGTTCATCGGGTGCTTACACATCAAGCACAGATCGAGGACCGTGTTTTACTACAACAGAATATGGATCGCTCGCTGGAGTTAATCGGTAGAGCGATTCAAGGTGCGGGGTATCAAGCAAGCACAACACAATATCCATCCATAGTAAGCCCCATCACGATCCAAAAAGGAGGCTCTTCCCGCGGTTCTGATTCCATCGTGCTGATCCAAGATATTCCGGATAAGTTAGGGTATGACTGCATGGGTAATTCTTTGACGCTCGAGCGAACAATCAACCAACGGGTATATCAGCGATTTTATCTAGAACCTAGTCGGCATGACTCTCGAACTCAGACACTGATGTGTCAAAGCGTTGATCGTCAGGGGCGTTTGCATCAGGGTGAAATTCTAAGTAATGTTCAGTCCTTACAAATTGACTGGGTACGAGCACAATCACTGACCCATCCACCTAATATCTCTCAGGCCCCAACTGGCTTAGTTGCTATTATGCTGCGCGTGCAACCTCATGCAGGACCAAATAATCCAACGCGGATCATCGAGCAAACGCGTTATATCAGTCAGCGCCATACGACTCATAATCCATGATGTTACTTTGGGTGATGAGTCTCTTGTTCTATTTGGTCTGGGCGGTTACTCAGCTGGAGTCGGTGCTCGTCTTTGAGATTCAATCGCAGGCGATCCAAGTAAGCCATCAGTCCGAATTTGAGACAGTAGAAGCACTCTTAGTGCAGTGTGAGGACCGACTTAGAACGCTGTTCATTCATGAACCAGATCTAACGAAGGAGCAATTTGATTCTTTCGAAATCGCAGGATGTCGAGTAAAGCTTATTAATAAACTTGGCATGGCTAATCAAAAAAATTACCAAACCAAGAATGTACGCCTAATTGAGATAGAAGCAGGACAACGTATTCGTCTTCGAAGTGTGCTTCGCTATCAAATCACCAGTCAACAAATCAACCGTATCAATTGGCAACCAATCGATGAGTAGCGCACACAAACATTTTTTATTTCACTCAAGTATGGGCGAGGAGCAGGGATATACCTTGTTGGAGTTAATGGTTGTAATTGCATTATTAAGTTTGATGCTGATGTTTGGGGTTCCCCGAATCCAAAATCAGTTCTATGAGCGAGAGCTCGAGCATGCGGCGCGCCAGTTCATTTATCACGCCCAGTTTGCAAGGCAGCGCGCTCTTTATGGGGGTACCGACGTATTTTTGAAACCAAGAGCAATTAATGATGATGCGAATTGGCAGTCGGGTTGGCAAGTTGAATATATTGGGACAAGGGGTTCGTCAGAGATTGTTGCCCGGCATTCCTTGCCTGCCGATATTTCGATTCATTCCAAAGGGTTTACGGATCCACATTCTGGCCAAAGCCAGATTCGATTTAATCCTGCAGGCGCAGCGAAATCAAAGCACGGCGGTTTTGTTGCTAATCGTTTAGTTTTTATCCATACTAAAAACACATCCCTCCAACGCCATGTGATCTTGGCCTCGAGTGGTCGCTGGCGGATCTGTAACCCGAACTCCGCCTCAGATCGTAAAGGATTTGGTTGTTAGCGTATTAGTCAATCTAATAAATCGGGTTTAATAGCGTTATGACCCAATTTAGTTCATTTGATCGGCAGATGATGGCCTTGGCACTTGAGGAGGCCAACAAGGCGCTGTATCTTTCTAACCCTAACCCTCGGGTGGGTTGCGTGATCACTAAGGGTGAGCAAATTTTGGGACAGGGCTTTACCCAGCAAGTTGGATCCCAGCATGCCGAAATTGAAGCGATCGCCAATGCACGTCGTCTGGGGGCAAGTGACACTGATTTTGCTATCAGTACGTTTTACGTCACGTTGGAACCTTGTTCGCATACTGGCCGGACACCGCCGTGTTGTGATGCACTCACTGCGCTTTCACCACAGCGCGTGGTCATTGCGATGCAAGATCCCAATCCTAAAGTTTCGGGGCAAGGTATTTCCACCTTACAAAAGCATGGAATTAAGGTGGAGCTTGGTCTAATGGCGCATGAGGCGGCTTTACTCAATCCTGGATTTATCAAACGTATGACCCAGTGCCTTCCATATGTACGTATGAAGATTGCATCGAGTCTCGATGGTCGGACTGCACTACCAAATGGGCGGAGTCAATGGATTACAGGGCCAGCGGCTCGTGCCGACGGTCATCATTGGCGTGCCCAAGCTTGTGCCATTCTTTCGGGGGTGGGTACGGTCAGGGAAGATGATCCAGCCCTCACGGTGCGCGAGGTGAGCACTGGGCGCCAGCCATTACGAGTGATCGTGGATTCGCAATTGGAGATTCCGTTAGGAGCCAAAGTGCTGTGTGATGCGAATGTCATTATCGTTTGTGCTAATCCAGAGCCAAACCACTTTCAGAGAATCCAAAAAGAGTTGGCAAACCGCAGCATTGAGGTGGTTCAAATTCCGAATGCGAAGGGTAAAGTGGACCTGCCTAAATTATTTGCATATTTGGCCAAAGAGCGCGAGATCAATGAAGTCCATGTCGAAGCGGGTTTTAAATTAAATGGCTCCCTAATTCGGGAGGGCTGTGTCGATGAACTGCTCATC
>CANHDS010000159.1 GCA_947459465.1 Burkholderiaceae bacterium
ATGCTTGGTGCCAACCAGGTCAATGATGAGGCGTGTGACTGCTGTGATGGCAATGTAGATCAAGAAACGCACGGGCATGTGATTGGTCTTGAAGTAAATTCCGACCATCGCACCAATTTCTAGATAAATAAACAAGAGCAGCAAATCTTGGACCGAAGCGTAGGGCTTTTGCATCATCTCAAAGAAACTCATCCCAGCTGCCCAAACGGTAGCTGCCCCGATCGCAAATAAGGCAATCCGATGGAATAAGGAAACAAAGAGATTGCCCGTGGGAATGAGCCAAGACTCAATCCGATGCTCAACGTTTTTAATATCTTTTGGCTTGTTATCACTCATAGTTTTCCCTCGATTGGGCTACAGTTCAATTTAGATGCCTTATATTTAACCTTAATTTAGCAACAAACCGATAAAGTTTATTGAAGGAGCAGTTGCATGACCCGAAATTACCCATTTTCAGCCATTGTGGGCCAAGACGATATGAAACTCGCCATTTTGGTGGCTGCATTAGAACCCAGTGTCGGTGGCGTCTTGGTGATGGGCGATCGTGGTACTGGTAAATCGACGGCGGTTCGTGGTCTTGCAGCTTTACTGCCTACGATGACTGTTGTTAAGGATTGTCCATATGGCTGTGATCCTAAGGCGATGGCTGGTCTGTGTGCGATTTGCGGTGGGGGAGCAAAAACCAAACCTAAAACGGAGCAGCGCCCCGTTCCGGTGGTTGATCTGCCCTTGGGCGCGACTGAGGACCGGGTGCTGGGAGCTTTGGATATCGAGAAAGCTTTAACACTCGGTGAGAAAGCCTTTGAACCTGGTTTATTAGCTAAAGCCAACCGCGGATTCTTATACATCGATGAAGTTAATCTTTTAGACGATCACTTGGTCGATCTGCTCATTGATGTCGCCGCCTCTGGGCAGAATGTGGTCGAGCGCGAGGGCTTGAGTGTGCGCCATCCAGCACGCTTTGTATTGGTGGGCAGTGGTAATCCTGAAGAGGGTGAGTTGCGCCCCCAACTGCTCGATCGCTTTGGTCTTGCCGTTGAAGTTAAAACACCAACTGATATGCCAAGTCGGGTTGAGATTATTAAGCGCCGCGATGCCTTTGAGCGCAATCCTGAGGCCTTCATGAAGATTTGGGATAAAGAAGATGCGAAGATTCGGGAGAGGATGGCGAGCGCTCGGAAGAAATTAGTCAGCGTGAAGGTCGATGACAAATTACTGCACGATGCGAGCAAGTTATGTGCGCATCTTGGCACTGATGGCTTGCGCGGTGAACTGACACTCTTACGAGCCTCGCGTGCAGTCGCAGCGCTCGATGGAAAAAACAAAGTAACACGCGATCATCTCAAGCGGATTGCGGTACCCGCCTTACAACACCGCTTGCGTCGTAATCCATTGGATGAATCGAGTTCGGCAACCCGCGTACAACGAGCGCTCGATGAGTTATTTGCTTAAGGCATGAACCCTTACTGGTTAACCTGCCTGCACGTTGCGCAGTTAATGACGCTCGCACCTCATGTATTTGGTGGGGTAGTCGTACACGCGCGCTCAGGACCTGTGCGCGATCGTTGGTTACACACACTGGAAACGATTGCCAAGCAAGTAGGCTTAACAACCCCATTACAAAAAATTCCTGGTGGAATTACGGATGAGAACTTACTCGGTGGTTTGGATATAGAGTCCACGATCATCTCGGGTAAACCGGTTTTTCGACCCGGGCTCTTCAGCCGCTGCGATCAAGGACTCGTGATTGTGCCAATGGCCGAGCGTCTAGAGGCGGGCACGGTAGCTCGGATCACAGCCGCTCTTGATCATGGCGCCATTCAAGTTGAGCGCGATGGTCATGGCGAGCGTATTCAATGCGCAATGGGTGTAGTTGCTCTTGATGAAAGTATTGAAGAGGATGAAGGCATCAATCCAAAATTGATGGAGCGCTGCGCCTTTTATATTGATTTAGATTCGTTCGCATGGCGTGACCTTCCGGATGTCAAACTCGATCGAGAGTTTCTGGATTTTGATCAGGCAGGGATTCAAAAGCGGGTTGAACAAATTACCCTCGGTGATGAGCAATACGCAACGCTCGTTGGAATTGCGGCGCAGTTAGGGATTGCCTCCTTGCGCGCCGTGCAATTTACGGTACGAACTGCGCAGTACTTGGCCGCCATGGATCTGGAGTGGCATGAGAGCGAGCCTGCGCAAGAGCATCTTGAGCGCGCGGTGACCTTGGTATTGCTACCGAGAGCAACACAAATACCCAATATGGCCGATGAGACACAAGCCGAGGATCAGTCCACTCCTGAACAAAACGAAGATGCCAACTCAGAAGAAAGCCAATCTCAGAATCACGAGACCGAGGTATTGGAGGATCAGGTATTAGAGGCAGCGCAAGCAGCGATCCCTCGCGAGTTGCTTGATCGACTCACTCAACTTGCACTGTTACGCCAAAAAAATCATTCTGCTGGAAAAGCGGGCGCTAGCCAGTTCAGTAGTCAGCGTGGCCGACCACTGGGATCAAAACCCGGTATACCCAGTGGTAATCAACGACTCAGTTTGATTGATACCCTGCGCGCTGCAGTGCCGTGGCAACGAATTCGGCAACTTCAAACAAAGAGGTCCAAAAATCAGTCACAGCCGAAAATCCTCATTCGTAAGGATGATCTACGTGTTAAACGCTATCGACAACGCAACCAAACGCTCACCACCTTTGTGGTGGACGCCTCTGGTTCTGCAGCGATCAATCGCTTAGCTGAAGCAAAAGGCGCGGTAGAGTTGCTACTTGCCGAGTGCTATGTACGACGGGATCAGGTGGCACTCATTAGTTTTCGAGGAAGCGAAGCTGAGCTCTTATTAAGTCCAACACGGTCTTTAGTGAGAGCAAAGCGTTCTTTAGCATCACTACCCGGTGGTGGCGGCACACCACTAGCCCTTGCGATTGATACGGCCTTTGCGCTCGCCAAAGGATCACTCAAAAAAGGTATGACTCCCACCTTGGTGTTCTTAACCGATGGCCGCGCCAATATTGCACGGGATGGTACGCCGGGTCGTACTCAGGCGCAAGTCGATGCGGAGCAATCTGCCAAGCTGGCATCGCAGATGAA
>CANHDS010000160.1 GCA_947459465.1 Burkholderiaceae bacterium
AACAACGCACCAAGAAACTGATTCCGCTGATCTACTAAGTGACTACCCGATTCATTTAAGCGCTTGATACCCCGGTGTTTTATTGGAACAATTCTGGATGGCTTTAATGAATGCGATCAAGGTTTTGTTGCGCCTGAACTCTGGTTTCATGGCAAGGTAAAACGTTTCAGTCTCAAGTGGAATGAAGTGCAACTTGTACTCTTTGGCGATGTATTGCAACCCAATTCCGACATCGGCTTGTCCAGCTAAGATGCTGGTCGCAACGGCGCTATGGGTAAACTCCTCGTGCCCATACCCTTTAATTAGTTTGGTCTTAAGGCCTTCGCGTTCTAATAGTCGATCAAGTAATAGACGTGTACCCGCTCCCTTTTGTCGATTAATCATACGTACCTCGGGCCGAGCGAGATCTCGGATGGATTGAATCTTAAGCGGATTGCCTTTTGCTAACAAAAGTCCTTGAACACGTTGCATTAAGGGGACGGTCACCAGACCAGCGCGGCGGAGGTGGTCTTCGATGGCTTTAATTTCACTTGGATCCGATACATGAAAACCTGCAATACTTGCCTTATTCTCCATGAGACGATCCAATGCATGTCCGGACCCCATAGTTTTATATTCAATCTCATCAAATTTTGAATGAATTTGCTCAATCAAGGGGTCATTACTGCTACAAAAGATGTATCGATCAAATATCCTGTTGAGATGATTGGAAAGTTTCTCGCTAATATCCGTAGCTAATCGCTGTGCTTCGTCAGATAACTGCAAATCTAAGCGCTCTAAAGAATGAATCAGTAATTGCCCGGCAGGGGTAATTTTTGAGCCGTGCCCCTTAATCCGCTCTAATAGCTTACAGCCTAATTCTTGCTCAGCCTCTCGCAGTTCATTCCAAACCGTTCGATAGGAGACATTGAGATCCTTTGCAGCAGCTGCAAGGGTGTGCCCCTGATCCACACTGCGCAACAAATTACCAATATGCGTTAAATCGAGGGTGCGCTGATGGTAGTTTGGAGTCTTCAGCAGGAGGGTAGGTTGGATTGCGAGCTTCATATGTATATTTTTGCATATTGATTATTTCAACAGATCTATTGATGATAAAACGTTTTCTATTAACTACTGATCATCATGAAAAAAATTCGTTCCATTGTTTCGGTACTGACCCTCTCATTCTTATTCTCCTCAGTCGCTTATGCACAAAAAAGCATCGTGGTTTCTTCGACAACCTCCACGGAGCAATCAGGTTTATTTAGTCACATCCTGCCTCCTTTTGAAAAGAAAACTGGCATACAGGTTAGGGTCGTTGCTGTTGGCACAGGACAGGCTTTAGAGATTGGACGCCGTGGCGATGCTGATGTTGTCTTCGTACACGATAAAGCTGCTGAAGATAAATTTGTGGCAGAGGGGTTTGCCGATAAACGGATTGAAGTGATGTACAACGATTTTGTACTGATTGGTCCGAAGAGTGATCCGGCAAAAGTTGCCGGTGGTAAAGACATTCAAGCGGCGCTTAAGAAAATCGCCGAAAGTAAGTCTACCTTTGTCTCGCGAGGCGATAAGAGTGGCACGCATGCAGCCGAGTTGCGGTATTGGAAGGGTGCTGACATCACAGTATCAGCGAATCAACCTTGGTATAAAGAAACTGGATCTGGTATGGGTCCGGCATTAAATACAGCATCTGGTATGAATGGTTATATCCTGTCGGACCGTGCTACCTGGCTTACCTTTAAGAACCGTGGTGATCTAGCTATTCTGGTGCAAGGCGATCCAAAGCTTTTTAATCAGTATGGTGTGATGCTAGTGAGTTCGGCCAAGCACTCCAACGTGAAAAAATCCGAAGGTCAAGCGTTTATTGATTGGCTAATCTCTAAAGAAGGCCAAGATATGATTGCCTCCTACAAAGTAGGTGGTGAGCAACTCTTTTTCCCAAATGCGAGGAAGTAACTTAGTAAGTACCTGGCACCAAAATATCTTTGGTGACTTGATGGATATCACGGTGACCTGTAAATGCCATGGTGAGATCGAGCTCCTTATGAATAATTTCTAAGCATTTTGTAACCCCAGGCCCACCCATAGCGCCAAGACCATAGAGAAAGGAGCGGCCAATCATCGTGCCGCGTGCTCCCAAAGCCCATGCTTTTAGAACATCTTGTCCCGAGCGAATACCGCCATCCATCCAGACCTCGATATCTTTACCGACGGCATCCACAATTGGCGGCAGCGCCTGAATGCTCGACATTGCACCATCGAGCTGTCGACCGCCATGATTGGAGACCACAATTGCATCAGCACCCGATCCAACAGCCGCACGTGCATCTTCTGGATCTAAGATGCCTTTAATAATTAGTTTGCCATCCCAGTATTTTTTAATCCATTCGACATCACCCCAATTGAGGCCGGGATCGAACTGTTCGGCTGTCCATGATGATAAGGACGACATATTTTCGACGCCAGTCGCATGACCCACAATGTTTCGAAAGGTTCGGCGTGGTGTTTGCAGCATCCCCATGCACCAACGCGGCTTGGTCATCATATTGATGATGTTCGGAATGGTGAGTTTCGGTGGCGCACTCAAACCATTCTTAATATCTTTGTGGCGCTGACCTAAAATTTGCAAGTCCAAGGTGAGAACGAGGGCTGAACATTTAGCGGCCTTGGCACGTTCAATCAGACGTTCAATAAAGCCACGATCTTTCATGACGTAGAGCTGGAACCAAAATGGCTTGGTAGTTCGCTCTGCCACATCTTCAATCGAGCAAATGCTCATGGTCGATAAGCAGAAGGGGACTCCAAATTTCTCGGCAGCCTGTGCCGCCAAAATTTCCCCATCAGGGTATTGCATACCGGTTAAGCCAGTGGGCGCTAACGCAACCGGCATCGCGACCTCTTGACCGACCATCGTCGTCTTGGTGGTGCGATTTTGCATATTGACAGCCACCCGCTGACGTAACTTAATTTTTTGAAAGTCAGATTCATTGGCGCGATAGGTGGACTCGGTCCAGGAACCAGAATCCGCGTAGTCATAAAACATCTTGGGGGTGCGTTTTTGATGGAGAACGCGTAGGTCCTCGATATTGGTAATAATTTGCATAG
>CANHDS010000161.1 GCA_947459465.1 Burkholderiaceae bacterium
TCGGTTGTTGGTCGATTCGGTCGGCGTAACCCTCAATTCGAATCTGATGGAATTGCCCATGCTCGTCTGAAAAATTGAACTCAAAGCCAAGTTTGCGTTCGGCATCATGAAAGTGCCAGTCCTGTGACTCACGCTCAAGCTGCCATTCCACAAAACTGGGGATTTGTTTTTGCCAATCTCGAAGATTTCCGAGGGCACGTAGATCACCCTCAAGCAATCGACCAAAGCCTTGTTCGGAGGCGCTCATGAGGTGCGTGAGCATCCATTGCCTTCGAAACTCTGGATCCTTCATCCGCTGTGCCTCGCGAGCCTCGGTACTTTTTAGTTCCTGAAAAAAGTTTCGCAAGATGTGATGCAACACTTGACCCAGTACCGATGCATCGAGCTCTTCATCAAGGTCTTTGCGTTTTCGTAAACCCAGAAGACTGCGAACGTAGTATTGATAAGGGCAGGCTCGCAAGGCCCGATACGCACTTGGGCTCATCCGAGTTGGCATGGGAAGTCCATCGAGTCGGGTTGCTTGTGACATGGTCATGGGAGCCGCCACAGCTGATCGTGTAAATCGATTGGTCTGCCGCGTTGCGAGCTTCGGTAAATGAGTTTGCAAACGCACAATCCATGGTGATGGGCGCAGAGGCTCACCGCTTGCTCCCTCGCTTTGCCACAAGAGATCAATGTGAGAATAGGAAGCAAGGAGTTGAGACAGATCTCTTGCTTGCTGACGATATTGCCAAGCAATGTCGGTACCCCCAAGGATCTGACATAAGGTCTCTGAAAAGAATAGTGGGGTCTCACCATAACTTGGTAATTGACGCTCATCGCAGCCCACCATGACAACGGCATCAAAGCGTCGTAATCGGGTCGCGCTCAGTGGCAAGATGGTCACGCGCGCAGATGCATCGCTTGCCCGCTCGCGATACACCTCATCTTCGATTCGGGTCTTTAAAAATTGGATCCATTCTGCGAGGGGCATTCGTAGGCTAGAAAGTTGATGTTGCTCGATACCGAGTTTGTCGAGCATGGTGAGCAACTGCAATCCAGCCGCATCGCGCTCAAATTGATGACGCATCCCAAAATGAGACAAGTCGTCGTGCAGCTGTGCAAGGGCTTTCGTGCAATGCAGGTTTTGCATATCACGGCTTTGCCAACTATTGACACGCTCCCGAATTGACTGCAACAAGCGATGCAAGCGTGGATCAAACTCAGGGCTCGCTCCGGCTTCAATGGCTAAATAGAAACTCACCCAGGAGGCTTTAGCCTGCTTGAGTAATAACATGCTCTCCAGTTCGCTGATTAAAACTGCAATCTCTTCTGGAGTGGTTTCAAGCAATCCGCTGATATCTAAAAATGGGTTTTTTAGGAACTCTAGTAAGGCAACAGCACTTGGCCCTTGCGATGGGCAACGCAATAACTCAAGCCAAGCGTGTAGCGCTGCTGCTGCCCGCGTGGTCGAAAGTTTCCAGCCGGTCTCATCCTCAATCGACAAACCAGGGCCAAGGCGTGCCAACAAAGCCCGGGTGCGGCGTGCCAACAAACGGTCTTGCGCCACGAGAGCAATCTGCGTACGTCCTGCAATTAGATGTCCCTCAATGCAATGGGTTGCCTCCCAAGCAAGATCCTCAAAACGTTTTGCGCTCAAGCAGCTGATTGCTTTGTGATGTAGGTCGGTTTGATTGGTCCGTAGTTGTTCCTCCAGTGCAGTTTCAGGTGAGGCCGCCATCGTCTCGGGCCACAGGCCAACCTGAGTCCAATCCATAACAAAGCGATGCACCGGGATGAACATCTCACAATGGCCGAGAAACGTCTGATGTGCGCGGGCTAGCGCGTCATCATTCTCAATGGTCTCAATCCAGATCAGTGGTCGACGCGTTAGCGGGTTAATTCTCCAATGACGCAGGTGCGATACCAGCGCAAGGTGCTGAGTGATCACCGGATCACGAACTGGACTGAGATGTCGCCAGAATGCGAAAAGTAGGGCGGATTCTTTGTGGACAAGTTCTTGGGCTAATCGTGGGTAAGCCTCTGTAATGGCTTGGGTCAGCTTGTGTTGAACATGCTCGATACCCTGTTCGAGCTCCAATTGCTCGGCGTTCCAAGTAAGCTGAGGAACAACACTTTGCGAGAGAAGATCGCAGGCACTGACGATGGCATTAGCCAAACTCCATGCGCCCCCTTCCCCTTCTGTAGTAAACCATGCACGCAGGTTAGGATGGGTTTCAATGGATGCATAAGTTTGTAAGATCCGTTCTGTATTCGACTGTGGCAAAGGCAACCGTAATCCATCCGGAGCAAGTGCTAGCCAATCAGCCAAGCTATGCACTTCGGGTAAGAACGTATGACTTGGAGGACGATTTGCCTCTAAAGCCAGACGCAAACTGAGATTGGGTCCAGCGGTGGGCAAAATCACTAAGGGGCGCGCATCACTCGCGGCTGCAATGGTCCAGATTTGCTGCGCCATGTGCGCTAACGCATCTTGGTTCGGAATGATCGAATACGTTTGCATAGCAACAGGTTCAAAAAGGACTGGGGCGTAGTTTTGGCATGAATTGCAGCTTATTGATAATATAGGGTTTGGGATTACCGTTTCATGAGTAATTCCATCCATCTAAACCATAAGGAATTTTCATGAGTGCCGGCATTAAACACGTAAGTGATGCATCGTTTGAACAAGATGTTCTCAAGTCTGATAAACCCGTTCTCCTCGACTTTTGGGCCGAATGGTGTGGTCCTTGCAAGATGATTGGTCCCATTTTGGAAGAGCTCTCAACCGAGTACGGTGATCGCATCCAAATCGCGAAGATGAACGTCGATGAGAACCAAGGGGTTCCTGCCCAGTTCAATATTCGGGGAATTCCGACGCTAATTTTGTTTAAAAATGGCACGGTTGCTGCTCAAAAAGTAGGCGCTCTGGCCAAATCCCAACTGACGGCATTCATCGATAGCAATCTGTAATTGAATCCACATTAGTATGGCTAGAACCAGGCTCATAATTCGAGCTTGATCTAGCCCAATACAGTCCCGTTTTTAAAAAATCCTTGTTTTACCAATTTTGGTGTAAA
>CANHDS010000162.1 GCA_947459465.1 Burkholderiaceae bacterium
CTTCGTAAGCCCGTCCTCACCAAGCGCCTTTTAGCACTAGCGGTCATTGGATTCCTAACTGTTGGTTACATGCCTATCCCTGAGGCTTTAACCCGTATTCTGGAGGATGCCGTTCCCAAACCATCCATCCAGAATCTTAGCCCCGACCAATTCGCTGGGATAATTATTTTGGGTGGAGCTATCGAGGGCGAAGATGTTGCAATTGATCGCGGAGAGATTTCTCTTAAATCATCGGCTGAGCGAGTGACGAAGGGCTTGGAGTTGATTCGTAAGTATCCAGATAAGCCGTTTATCTTTAGTGGCTTTTCAGACAGAGTGAATCCAAGAGGGATGTCAGAGGCGGATGCTTTTAAACAATTGATTCAAGAACAGGGACTTGCTGATAGTACAAACACCACCGCCTTTTACGAGAATCAATCACGCAATACCTATGAAAATGCAATCTATTCGAAAAAGATCATGGATACGATTCATCAACAATCCAAAGATGAGCAATCAAAACCATGGTTATTGGTCACCTCAGCGAGTCATATGTATCGCTCTGTAAAAATCTTTGAAAAGCAAGGCATTGCGGTGATTGCTGTACCAGTGGATTACCAAACAGCGAATACGTTGCAATGGCGCGAATTTGATTTAACGGAGGGCGCATTTCTATGGAACAAGCTATTGCATGAATATATTGGGATTGCAGCCTATCAGTTGACCGGAAAAATATCACTTTTCTGAATTCCCGAGGCTTGCTAGAATGGGCTGTGAGCCAAGCCAACACCTTCTCTTCATCCAGTTCCTTTGCTAATCAGTTCTTGTTAGCTATGCCAGGAATGCTGGACGAAAATTTTTCAGGTTCCTTGGTTTATCTTTTAGAACACAGCGATAAGGGCGCCATGGGGTTAGTCGTCAATCGACCAACCGACATCGTACTATCAACTCTGTTTGAGAAAATTGAGCTAAAACTCGAGATCGCACCATTACTTGATCAGCCCGTTTATTTTGGTGGACCCGTTCAGGTTGAGCGAGGGTTTGTGCTTCATCCAACCGATTTAGCTGAAAAGTATTCATCCTCATTAATCATTGCAGATGGTCTGACCATGACCACATCTAAGGATGTGCTTGAGGCTGTTGCCAGTGGTTCTGGACCCGAGAAGTTTCTGATGACCCTAGGCTATGCTGGTTGGGGTGCAGGACAGCTCGAAGAGGAGATCTCGCTCAATGGTTGGATCAATATCGCCATACCAAATGATCAAATGCAAACCATTATTTTTGATACCCCCTATACCGATCGTTATCAAAAGGCAATGCAGGTTTTAGGCTTTGATCTGGCAAGTCTTTCTGGAGAAGTGGGGCATGCCTAATGATGCTTCAAACTCTATAACAATCGTTCTAGGCTTTGATTATGGTACTAAGCGTATTGGGGTTGCGGTCGGAAATTCATTGACAGGAAGCGCTCAAGCTTTAGATGTGATTCACAATACGAGATCTGATCAAACGTATCAAAAAATTCAAGAGTTAATTAGCGAGTGGCAACCAAGTTGCCTAGTGGTCGGTTTACCATTGCATCCAAATGGTGCGGAACATGGCATGACTAAACGCTCGCGCTCGTTTGGACAAGAGCTTGCTAAGCAATTTGGTAAGCCCATCCACTATGTCGATGAGCGCTATTCCTCGGTGTTACTGGAACAAGACTCCGTGTATCAAGAGTCTGTCGACTCTCATGCAGCTGGATTACTTTTAGAGCAATTCTTTCGCGAGCGCGGTTAATTTTCCACAAGTCATTAGCGAAGTAATGAATTGATCGCAATCAAGTCCTCATCAGAGAGATTGGCAGCCTGTGCTTTTAGGCGTAATGCGTTCATGATCGTGTCGTAGCGTGCCTTATAGAGAGAGGCGCGCGTGGTAAACAGTGTATCTAAGGCAATTAAGACATCGATGTTGATGAGGGTACCAACGTTGTAACCTAATTTACTGGATTCGACTGCGGTAGCAGAGGATTTCTCAGCCGCTTCTAATGCCTTGACTGTTGCCAAGCCACCATAAAATCCAGTAAAGGCTTGACGGGTAGCCTGGGCAGCGGTGCGTCGGAGATTGTCATAGTCAGCCTTTGACTTATCAAAGAGAGCTGCGTTTTGTCGAATGACTGACATGTTGAAACCACCCGATATAATAGGCAGAGTCATTTGCAACGCCAAGGTATTGTTATAAATATTCTGGGTTGGCTGTGGGTTGAAGTTCAGGGCGGAACCATTGGATTGGTTAAAACCTGTGGTGCCTACAAAGTTAACACTTGGATAGTTTGCAGCGAGAGAAGCTTTATAAACACTTTCAGCTAGTTGCACATTCAGCTGGCCAGCTAATACCCCATAGTTAGCGTTTTCTGATTGCGTAATCCAATCCTCTAATGCTTGTCCTGGAGGAAGTTTTGGGTTGACACTCTCCGCAATGGGCACACCTTTGGCATCTTTATTACGGGCCCTTGGATCGGCCACCACACCCGCAATTGATACATCCTTTGCCATCGGTTTAATATGCTTGACCGGATGGCCAATGAGTTGCTCGAGGACCCCGCGTTTAACGACCAGGTCTGCATGTGCGGCAATCTCTTGGGCATTTGCGACATCAAAGCGTGCCTGGGCATCATTAGCGTCGACGATCGTCGCAGAGCCGATTTCAAACTTAGCTTTTGCAGCCTGAAGTTGTTGACGGATTAACTCTTTTTTGCTTTTGAAGAGTTCAACATTATCTTGAGCCGTTAATACATCAAAGTAGGCTTGCGATACTCGAATGACCAAATCCTGTTGGGCCTGATAGAACTGCAGATCAGAGATTTTGCTATTAAGATCACCCTGTTTAAAGAGTTGAACTCCAGATAAATTAAAGACTGGTTGCGTGAGTGTAACGGTATAACTGCGTTGATCAAAAATTCGGTTGTTTCCCTCACCGCGCTGGAAAAACCGCGTAGCTGTTGGGTTAGCCGAGACCTGGGGTAATAGCACCGATAGACCTTGCCAATAGAGTTCTTTTCGGGCTGCTAAATTAAAGCGTGCACTGTTGATGACC
>CANHDS010000163.1 GCA_947459465.1 Burkholderiaceae bacterium
AGTTGCTTCAAGGCCTTTGCCAATTTCTTCGGTGCCATGCATTGGTAAAACTGATTGCCGACCATTCAAGTAAACCTTTAAATGTGATCCTTTTCCTTTGACAAATATTGCACCTTGTAACTCTAGCCACTTTTTCATTTGCTTTGAATTCATCTTTAAATTATAACAGAAATGTTGTGTTTTTGTATTGTAAATTTAAGGGATTAGCATCAAATCTAATGAGGTCATTAGACACTTGTGGTTTTGATATTTTCATCATGAAATCTTTAGACAGCGTTATCATTTGTATTGATCAATCATGTTTATAAGAAACCTACAACACAAAGCGAGATCTTTCTCGATTGGTAATACCTATGCCAATCGTTTTGCGCGTACTGAGCCAGAAATCAATCTAATTGCATTCATCGATGTCCTCTTGGTCATTCTGATCTTTTTGATGATTTCCACCACATTTACGAAGTTTCAAGAAATTGCCATTACCCTGCCAACGGCCTCTGGGTTAGAAACGGTCGATTCAGCGCGCGAGATCAATATTGCGGTGAGTAGTGATGGCCGCTTTGCTCTCAATGGCAAGGTCATGAATCGCGCTCAACTGGGTAGCGCTCTAAAGCAAATGAATACTACTCCCGAGCAAAACCTTCGCATTAGTATCGATGCGGATGCCCGCGCCCCACATCAAGCAGTCATGACGGTATTAGAACTGGCGCGTGATGCCGGTCTTCCCAATATCGCCTTTAGCAGTCAAGCCAAAAAATAATGCTGTTTAAATCCGCACCGCGCTTTTGGGAAAAGTCCTCTTTCTCTCAATCGCCCATTCGCGCACTTGTCGATCGATCAATTAGTATTGGTTTGCTGCCCTTGGCATGGATTTATGGCCTCATGTTTTGGATCAAACAGTTGATCGTGGACTCTGGGCTATTGCACACCCTTGCGATCTATCGCGCTGCGCCAGTGCCCATCATTATTGTGGGTAATATTCGGGTGGGGGGCACTGGGAAAACGCCACTCGTCATCGCGCTTGCCAATGTACTGGTTGAGCGAGGTTTTAAGCCTGGTGTGATTAGCCGCGGCTATCAACCCAATACTCGTTCATCACTCATGCAACCCACACGTGTTGATCGTCACAGCAAACCCAATCAAGTTGGCGATGAACCCGTGTTAATGGCGCAACGCATTCATGACACAGTACCCATTTGGGTCTATCGCAAACGTAAGGCTTGTATTGATGCGCTCTTGCAATCCCATCCCGAGGTCAATGTCATCATCAGTGATGATGGCTTACAGCATGCGGCCTTAGTACGCTGGCCTGCGCGCGAAGGTGGACGCGATCTGGAATTAGTTGTTGAGGATGAACGCGGGGCTGGTAATGGCAGACTCTTGCCCGCAGGGCCATTGCGCGAGAGTCCGAGGCGCGAACGCGATGCGACCATCACCATTAGCGAATCTCCTCCCCAGAGCGAGCCTTTTCCAAGCTCTCGCGAACTGCACCTGAGTCCAACGATTGATAGTGCCTATCCACTGCATCGGCCCAATGAGCCAATTACCTTTACGCAAATGCTCAGTCGCTTGGTTGGATTAAAAGTAGGAGCACTTGCAGCAATTGGTAATCCAAAAAAGTTTTTTGATGCACTGACTAAGCTTGGGGTGCATATTGATCAAACACTAGCCTTACCCGATCACGCACCAGTTCATCACAATGATCTAAAGCAACTTGCGGTGGATTTCATCCTGATCACCGAAAAAGATGCGGTCAAATGCTTCGATATTGAAGACCCTCGCATCTGGGTAGTTCCAATGCGCTTAGAGATCCCGCCCGTGTTTAGTGATTGGGTACAAGAGGTGATTACTCGGCCCAATCCCTATCTCAAATAATCCCGCGTCTTGGGCTATGATGAACACATGGTGATGATTGAGGTCCTCCGATGATGAATAGAAATCTACTCGATATTGTGGTTTGCCCCATTTGTAAGAGTTCGCTCCATTTGGATGAAGACAAACACGAGCTCATTTGCAAAGTGGATAAGCTCGCCTACCCGATTCGCGATGACATTCCGGTCATGCTAGTTGATGAAGCGCGTAGTCTCAGTCCCGAAGAAGCTAGCGCTCTCTCTAAATAATTGGTTGCGATGACCGTCTTTACCGTTGTCATTCCAGCGCGTTTGGCCTCCTCACGCCTTGAGCGCAAAGCACTCGCCGATCTTGGGGGCAAGCCGATGGTCGTACGCGTGGCCGAGCGTGCTCAACAATCGAAAGCAAAACAAATTCTGGTTGCCACCGATGCGATTGAAATTGAATCAGCCTGCCAAGCGGCGGGATTAACGGTTCTCATGACTCGCGCGGATCATCCCAGTGGTACCGATCGGATTGCAGAAGTTACCTCTCGATTAGAGCTAGATCACGAGGCGCTAATTGTGAATGTGCAAGGCGATGAGCCATTAATCCCAGTCGAGCTCATCAATCAAGTCGCTGATACATTAGCAGCGAATCCACAATGCGTGATGAGTACAGCAGCTGTAGCCATTGAGAATGCCGAGGAAATTACGAATCCCAATACGGTGAAAGTGGTGCTCAATCAACAGTACGAGGCCTTGTATTTTTCGAGAGCAGCTGTGCCCTACGATCGTACCCAATCATCACCTACTTACTATCGCCATATTGGCATTTATGCGTACCGTGTAGGTTTTCTCAAAAAATATGCACAACTAGCAACATCTCCATTAGAGGTCGCAGAGTCTTTAGAGCAGTTGCGCGTGCTCTGGCACGGCTACCGCATCGCAGTACACCTCACCTCTGAATTGCCACCGGCAGGGGTTGACACTCCCGATGATCTAGAGCGTGTTCGTAAATTCTTTTAAGGGATTTCGCTAAGAAGAACACCCCAATAAATCTGCCCTAAGTCGGTGCAATCAATTAGACTATGGGGAATGAAAGAACAATACAGGGGATGACATGCGCTTAATTTTGCTAGGTGCTCCAGGTGCAGGCAAGGGAACTCAAGCCCAATTTATTTGTGAAAAATTTGGTATTCCGCAAATCTCCACTGGTGATATGCTG
>CANHDS010000164.1 GCA_947459465.1 Burkholderiaceae bacterium
CGCTAAAAGATCTGACTGGCGGTGATGCGGCACGACACGCCGTGCCACCTCAAAATCCATACCAAAGTCCCCAAGAATTCTTAGGCGATCTCCAAATTATAGAGAGCTCATTGCGTTCTCACTCTGCAGAAGCGCTCATCAATCAGCGTTTAAGAGCGCTTATCCGTGCGGTTGAAGTATTTGGATTCCATTTAGCCACTGTGGACTTACGCCAGAGCTCAGATCAGCATGAGGAAGTATTGCAAGAATTACTCGCTGTTGCCAAGATAGAGAAAAACTACCGAGGTTTGGATGAGAGTGATAAGCAGGCATTATTAATTCGTTTATTGAATGAGGCTCGACCGCTCCAAGTAGTTGGTGCTGAGTATTCCCAGCACACGCAAAGTGAGCTTGCAATTTTTGCGCTTGCTAAGCGCTTGCGTGAGCGCTTTGGTGCCGATGCAATTCGACACTACATTATTAGCCATACGGAGACCGTTAGCGATTTACTAGAGGTCATGTTGCTTCAAAAAGAGCTAGGCCTTATGCATGGCACCTTAGATTCAAAAGGGCGGATTGACTTAATTACTGTGCCCTTATTTGAGACCATTGAAGATCTACGTCATGCAGCACCCATCATGTGTGATTTCTATGCCTTACCAGGCATCGCCAATTTGATAAAGCGTTCGGGTGCCGAGCAAGACATTATGTTGGGCTATTCCGATAGCAATAAGGACGGCGGTATTTTTACGAGTAATTGGGAGCTTTATCGTGCCGAGATTGCCTTGGTCGAGCTCTTTGAGCGTTTGGCCAATAGTCACAATATTCAGCTGCGCTTATTTCATGGACGGGGCGGCACGGTTGGACGGGGCGGTGGCCCAAGCTATGAAGCTATTCTGGCGCAGCCCCCGGGGACAGTTAGAGGTCAAATTCGTTTGACGGAGCAGGGTGAGGTGATTGGTTCCAAATATGCGAACCCGGCGATCGGGCGACAAAATTTAGAGGCATTAATTGCTGCAACCCTTGAGGCAACTCTATTGCAGCCAACCAAGCCGGCAACCCCTTTATTCCTAAAGACAGCCGCTCAGATTTCAGAATCTAGCATGCGCGCTTATCGCCGCTTGATTTATGAGACCGAAGGTTTTGCAGAATACTTTTTCCAAGCTACACCCATTCGTGAGATTGCAGAGCTCAACATTGGTTCGCGACCCGCATCACGTAAAGCGACTCAGCGCATTGAGGATCTTCGAGCGATTCCATGGGGCTTTAGTTGGGGTCAATGCCGCTTAACGCTGCCCGGATGGTTTGGCTTTGGATCTGCTATCCATGCCTTATTGCATGAAGTTAAACCGAAAGAACGAGCCATAAACTTAACTTTATTAAAACGAATGTATCGTCAATGGCCATTCTTTCGAACCCTTTTATCAAATATGGACATGGCTTTATCCAAAGCAGATCTTGACCTTGCAGCTCTCTATAGTGAGCTCGTTACCGATGTGCGCTTACGAAAAAAGATTTTTAGTGCCTTGTGTGAAGAATGGGATAGGACGATTGATGCTTTGGTTCAAATCACTGGGGAGAAACAGCGCCTTGCAAATAACCCAATCTTAGCCCGGTCCATTCGTCATCGCTTCCCATACATCGACCCATTGCATCATATTCAGGTTGAGTTGGTCAGACGTTATCGTGCTGGGAAAAGCGATGAACGCCTCAAGCGCGGTATCCACTTATCCATCAATGGAATCGCCTCAGGTTTGCGTAATACGGGATAAATCAATCAAATTATTTGTGGTGATCGGAGGGAAGCTCGACCCCGCAGGCACGACAGTATCTATCGGATGCATTGAGATCATCCGCTAAGCAGTTTGGACATGTTCTAGGATCTAGATCGGGCCGATGGCGACGCAACGCCATTTCACTGGTCACAATCCCAGTAGGAACAGCTAAAGTGCCCCAGCCCATGAGCATCATCATGGATGCAATCAATTTACCTAGGTCAGTTTTAGGTGTGATATCTCCAAAGCCCACAGTGGTCATGGTCGTAATCGCCCAATAAATACTTATTGGGATGCTAGTAAACCCATGTTCAGGACCTTCCACCACATACATCAGCGTTCCCATCACCATCACAATCATTAGAACAACCGATAGAAACACCATAATTTTGCGACGACTGGCAGCCAGAGCATTTGCTAAGTGGGTGTATTCAACCAAGAAACTAGTGAGCTTAAAGATGCGAAATATCCGCAGAAGGCGCAAGATGCGCACATCGATGAGGGAGTGTAATTCTGGAAAAAAGAGGGCAAGGTAGGTGGGTAAAAATGCGATGAGATCAATGATTCCAAAAAAGCTTAGCGCATACTTACGACGATCAGGAGCGCAATAGAGTCGCGCAACATATTCAATGGTGAAGATGAATGTAAAAAACCACTCCAAAGTAAATAGGATTGAGTGATATTTAGACGATATGCTTTGCACACTATCGAGCACCACCACCAAAATCGAGACCAGAATCACAAAGATCAGAATTCGGTCAAAGAGTCGACCGGCATGGGTATCGGACTCAAAAATAACCCGATACAAGGTCTCTTTGAGACTCTGAGGTTCGTGGTTCTGAGGCTTAGCGGTCATGTCAGCTTTGAGGGTTTAAAACAATTAGAATAATGGTTTACCAAGAAATCATTAATTTAGCTTAAATAAAAAGGAATTTGCATGCCAGGCCTTTTGCCAAATGTAGACCCAGATGGTCTATTGGAATTCTCGGTGGTATATACCGATCGTTCTTTAAATCACATGTCGGCGGAATTCAAAAAAGTCATTACCGATATTTCTGCAATTCTTAAGGATGGTTATAAAGCGCATTCAACCATTGTGATCCCTGGAAGTGGGACGTACGGTATGGAAGCAGTGGCAAGGCAATTTGCTCCTGGTAAAAAATGTTTGATTATTCGTAATGGTTGGTTCAGTTATCGCTGGACGCAAATTTTTGATCTTGAGCAGTTTACCCAAGATGTACATATCATCAAGGGTCGCCAAGTTGAACATACTGCTC
>CANHDS010000165.1 GCA_947459465.1 Burkholderiaceae bacterium
CATTTCCTCGCGTACTCGCTTCATCGCAGCGCATTCAAGTGCAAATGCCTCCCCAAAATCTTCTGAGACATAACGCGATGCCCCCCGAAAGCCGAGCATGGGGTTTTATTCATCTGGCTCGTAGCGCGATCCGCCAATCAACTTTTTGTACTCATTAGACTTAAAATCCGATAGGCGCACAATGACTGGTTTTGGATAAAAGGCAGCAGCAATTGTTGCTACTCCTTCAACTAATTTATCCTCATAAAATGCTCGAGGACTTGAATACCCGCGAGCGACACTCTCCACTGCCCGCTTTAAATCGGCATCAATATTCGGATATTCCAACACTGCACGTGGATGCACACCAATATAGTTATTGATAATGAATTCCAGTCGGGCAAGACCAACGCCTGCATTGGGTAGTTGGCAGAAATCAAAGGCTAACTGAGGATTGCCGATATTCATGGTGATCTTGACTGGTATATCTGGCAAGACACCGCGCTTTACCTCAGTGACCTCGGTTTCAATCAGACCATCATAAATACGTCCCTCATCACCCTCAGCACACGATACGGTAACCACTGCACCATCTTGCAAGACATCGGTTGCATTACTACAACCCACAACTGCAGGAACACCAAGCTCACGGGCAATGATGGCAGCATGGCAGGTTCTTCCACCTCGATTGGTGACAATCGCTGAGGCACGCTTCATCACAGGCTCCCAATTGGGATCAGTCATGTCAGCCACCAAGACATCGCCCGGCTGGACCCGATCCATTTCGCTCGCATCTCGAATTACTCGGACTGGACCGCCACCAATTTTTTGGCCAATGGCTCGACCTGTAGTAATGACTCTGGAGTTTCCCTTCAAACGATAACGCAGCTCTACTTGATCAGCCGCTTGACTCTTCACGGTCTCAGGACGAGCCTGCAAGATGTAAATCTTGCCATCCTCACCATCTTTGCCCCACTCGATATCCATAGGCCGTCCATAATGTTTTTCGATAATGACCGCATACTTTGCAAGCTCAGTCACATCGTCATCGCTAATCGAGAAACGGTTACGCTCTTCAGGGCTGACATCAACTGTATGCACACGCTCTGTGGAACCTTGCGGGGCAAACTGCATCTGAATCAATTTTGACCCGAGAGATTTTCGAATAATGGCCTTTTTGCCTTTTGCCAGAGTCTCTTTAAAGACATAAAACTCGTCGGGATTGACTGCACCCTGAACCACAGTTTCTCCTAAGCCGTAGCTTGAGGTAATAAAAACCACTCCTGGGAAACCAGACTCCGTATCGAGCGTAAACATCACTCCTGCCGCTCCAAGATCGGAGCGCACCATACGTTGCACTCCCGCAGAGAGTGCCACATCAGCATGGGCAAATCCTTTGTGTACGCGGTAAGAAATCGCACGATCGTTATATAGGGATGCAAATACCTCACGAATCTTTTTTAATACGTCATCAATGCCCGATACATTTAAAAAAGTTTCTTGCTGACCTGCAAAAGAGGCATCTGGAAGATCCTCAGCCGTTGCTGAGGAACGGACCGCAAAAGATCCCTTACCGGATACATCGAGTTTTTGAAAAGCCTCGCGTATATCAGCTTCCAACTGAGGTTGAAATGCAGCTCCCTCGATCCATGAACGAATCTGCGCACCAGCCTCTGCTAAAGCGCGGACATCATCTACGTTGAGCTTGGTAAGTCGCTCTGAAATCTTATGATCCAGTTGATTGTGTTTTAAGAAATCCCTAAATGCGATGGATGTGGTGGCAAAACCAGTTGGAACACGCACCCCCGCAGATGCCAGTTGTGAAATCATTTCACCGAGTGAGGAATTTTTGCCGCCTACCGACTCGACATCGCCAACACGCAGCTCCTCAAAAGGCAAAACATAGGCGTTTTGCTTATTTTGCATAGACATAAAGACTCTCGTAAAGTTAAAAAAACTGGCAGAAGTGTTGCTCCTAAAATCGGGCATACTTGAATGAACGCTATTGTATTACTGTGCCTTAATTTGCCTATTTTTTAATCAACTCTTACCTCGCACATCGCCATGACTATCCCAGCGAACCCCCTGCCACGCATCGTTTATATCGTCTCAGATGGAACTGGCATTACCGCTGAAAACTTTAGTCAATCGATACTGGCTCAGTTTGAAGCAAGTTTTCGACAAATTCGGATTCCATTTGTTGATACTGTAGATAAAGCCTATGATGCGGTGTCCCAAATTAATAGCACTGATCCAAAATACGGTAGGGCAATTGTATTTACTACACTTGTCAATCCGGAGGTTAACCAGATTGTTGGACAAGCTAAGGCTTTGGTCCTCGACATGTTCCAAACCTTTGTGGCACCCCTTGAGCAGACTCTGGGAATGCGTTCAACTCACGCAATTAATCGCTTACATCACAACGCCGATACGGACGCTTATAAAAATCGGATTGAAGCAATTAACTATTCCTTAGCTCACGATGATGGCCAGTCTAATCAAAATTTAGTGGATGCGAATGTGATTCTGGTTGGGGTTTCTCGGGTTGGTAAGACACCTACGAGTCTCTACCTGGCCATGCAATATGGATTAAAGGCGGCTAATTACCCATTAATTCCTGAGGACTTTGAGCGGGGTCAGCTTCCCAAAGATCTTCTTGCTCACAAACAAAAGATTTTTGGCTTAACGATCGATCCTGAACGTCTTTCAGAAATTCGAAACGAACGCCGGCCTGGAAGTAACTACGCCAAGCTGGAAAACTGTCGATATGAGATTAATGAGGCGACCGCAATGATGCGACGCGAATCCATTCCGTGGGTGTCGACCACCAGCAAATCGATTGAAGAGATTGCAACAACAATCCTACAGGCCATCCGCTCCGATAAAACAGTCCTTGGCTAAATGATTTAGGAGTTAAACTGCCCTCGCGCGCGCAAGGTCTCGTACAAACAAACTGCTGCCGTGCTCGCCACATTGAGCGACTCCAATTGAGGATTTTGAGGAACTCGAATCCGAGTAGCC